>NZ_NHSN01000020.1 GCF_016653405.1 Halorhodospira halophila | reverse complement strand
CCGGCGGTGGGCAGAAGCGGGGCTGGGGGAAGCGTACCCAACCGGTGGAGTTTTACAAGAACCCTTCCCGGTAGCGCACGACTCGATTGCGTCCGGCGCGTTTGGCCTCGTAGAGGGCGAGATCCGCCCGGCGCAGCCAGGCGCCGGTGGCCTCCGGCGGCCGGTAGGTGGCGATGCCGATGCTCACGGTGATGGATCCCGGCCCCGGCTGGAGGGTCGCCACCTGCTCACGGATGCGCTCGGCCACCTCGGTGGCCCCGGATTCATCGGTCTGTGGGAGAACGACCAGGAACTCATCCCCACCCCAGCGCCCGAGATGGTCCGTAATCCGCAGCTGGGGGCGAAAGCAGGATTGCACCAACTCGTGGAGCAGCAGGTCGCCGGCCTCGTGGCCATAGGCGTCGTTGATCTGTTTAAAGCCATCGCCGTCGATGACTAGCAACGAGAGCGGGGTCTGGTAGCGCAGCGCACGCTCACGCTCCTCGTGGAGGATGTGATCCATCCGGCGCCGATTGCTGGTCTCGGTCAGCGGGTCGTGCTGCGCCTGGCGCTCCAGTTCCCGTTCCAGCAGAACCCGATCGGTGATGTCCTCCTCAAAGCCCACCGCATAACGCGGCTCTTCCCCGGAGTGGGCGGTCGGCCGGCCTTCACAGCGCAGGTGCCGGATCTCGGCATCCGGGCGGACCAGCCGAAAACGAAGCTGCCAGGGCTCGTCGTTACGGAACGCCTGCCAGAAGCACTGAGAGACCCACGGGCGATCCTCCGGCAGGATGTGCCCACGCCAGGTCTCCAGGTCCATGACCACCGGCCCGGTGGGGTGCTGGTAGCCGTAGATCGCCTGGAGTCGCGTATCCAGGTGAACCCGTTCGCCCACCACGTCGTAGGTCCAGAAACCGATCCCGCCGACCTCCTGAAGGACGGCGATCTTGCCCTCGGCACTTACACCCGGCAGCGCCTCTTCGCTGGGGGTGCCCGGTCCTGCAACGGGCTGGCTGTCCAGGCTGGGGCCTTTCATCCGAGGGTCCTTGGCGCAAGCTATGACCCGACCCATGTTAGATCAATATTCCGGGTGGGGAATCAAGCGTTGAGCGACCCGGGAAAGAGGGTCGTCCAGAAAAGTTGACAAAAGTCGGTGGCGTACCATGAATCGTCCCGTGGCTTTACGCGGTACGAGCGCCAAGAACCCTGATAACCTGACGCCTTCCGGAAAAAGGAGCCCCCAATGCGCCCGATTCGTCAGCTACTGATTGTGCCCGCGGCAACCCTGCACCTGATCTCCGGCGGTCTGGCCTTGGGTGGACTCGCACTGCGCTCCCGATGGTTCGGGCAGCAGGGGTTCCAGCACTGGTCGCAGGCTGCGCTGCGGCTGCTGGGCGTACGTCTGCGAGTGCACGGGCAGGTGGCCCCGGGGGCCTTCCTTGTGCCCAACCACTACTCCTGGGTCGATATCCTGGCCCTGCAGGCGATCACTCCAGCGACCTTCCTCAGCAAGGAGGAGGTACGCGAGTGGCCCGTCATCGGCCCAGTAGCCGCCCGACTCGGCACGGTCTTTATCGGCCCCCGCCATGGCGGGGCCGACCAGGCTGCCGAGGCCCTGCGGGGGAGGCTGGCCGATGGCGAGAGCGTCGTGGTCTTCCCGGAGGGGCGGCTCAACCGCAGCGACGGCATCCTGCCATTCATCTCCCGGCTGTTTCGCATCCCCCAGGAGGCGGGGGCCGTGGTTCAGCCTGTGGCCGTAACCTATCGCCCCCGCAATCCCCAGGGTGGCCTCGGCGCGCTGGTTCCCGAGCAAAGCTTCCTGAGCAGCATCGCCTGGCTCGCCGGCCGTGGGGTCGAAGCGGAGGTCCATCTGCTCGAGCCGATCCCCGTAGAGGGGCGCTCGCGGCGAGAGCTGGCCGGCGATGCGGAGCAGGCCGTGGCGCAGGCCCTCAGTCTGACCCGGGTCCGACCACCGCGGTCGGCCGCGGGCGGTGGTTCCGACTGAGACCGGCCGTTGTTATTTCCCGGCGGGGTGCTAACTTCAGGGTAGTGCTAGCCCGGTAGACGATCATGGCTCAATGCGAAGGCGCGCAGGAAGTGCTACGGGGTTGGTATCTCCTCGAAGACGCTGAGGGGCTGCGCCTGGGACGGGTTGATCCCAGTTCTGATGGTCCGGTGGCCGCGAAAGCCGATCTTTACGTGGAACCGGTCGACGCGGCATTGCTGATCCGGGCGGTGGAGCGGGCCCTGGCCGGTGGGGCCGCCTCCGGAGAAAGCTTCGAGGATGACAGCGCGCCGATTGGGGGCGTTCGCAGCCAGCCGGGAGAGGCCGGTCCGCGGCAATTCGGGCTGGTCACTGGCGATCCTCGCATGATCCAGCTCTGTCGGGACACCGAGCGGATCGCCCCGTCGGATGCCACGGTCCTGCTGCTTGGCGAGAGCGGCACCGGCAAGGAGCTCTTCGCCAAGGCCCTTCATGAACTCAACCGGGCCCGCGCCCGTGGGCCGATGGTGGCCATCAACTGCGCCGCCATCCCCTCGGAGCTGCTTGAGAGCGAGCTCTTCGGCTTCGAGCGCGGCGCCTTCACCGGCGCTTACCGGTCGCAGGTCGGGCGGATCGAGCGCGCCCACCGCGGTACCCTGTTCCTGGATGAGATCGGTGAGCTCCCGCTGGAGGTCCAGGCGAAGCTGCTGCGCTTCCTGCAGCAGCGGACCATCCAGCGGCTCGGTGGGCGCAAAGAGATCCCAGTGGACGTCCGGGTCGTTTGCGCGACCAACCGGGATCTCGTGGAGCGGATGGGCGAGGGGGCATTCCGCGACGATCTCTACTACCGCATCGCAGAGGTCCAGCTGCGCCTACCGCCGTTGCGTGAGCGCCCCGGGGATCCGGCGCTGATTGCCCATGCCCTGCTCAAGGGTATGACGCGGCGGCGGCGCGACCGCGGCCGCAAGCTGAGTGCTGATGCGCTCGCTGCCATCGCCGCCTATCCGTGGCCGGGCAACGTGCGTGAGTTGGAGAACGCCATTCGGCGCGCGGTGATCCTCGCCGGACACGGAGCGATCCGCGCCGAGGATCTGGGAGTGCCTTTACCCCGCTCGTCGAAACCGCAAAAGGATTTGCCGCGCCTGCGTGAGGTGCGTGATGAGGCCGAGCGCCGGCTGATTGCCGAGGCCATGGGCCGTTGCAATGGCAATATCTCGCGGGCTTCGATGGAACTGGGAGTGACCCGGCCGACCCTCTACGAACTCCTCGATAAGCACGGGATGCGCTGAATGGCCACCCCGTGTAGGGCTCGCTGAGACGGTGTCCGAGGAGAGCTGCGCAAGCGCGGGGCGCGCATGGTCCCACCCCCCGAGCGGTGAAACTCAGGGGGGAGGGCCTGGTGAAGCCTGCAAAGCCATCAAGAATGTTCGGCGTCCACAGCCTCCCGGCGACGCAGCGTGAGCCCCAGGAGGAGCAGCCCGGCGCCGAGCAGCGGCAGCGTGGCAGGGGTGGGCACCCGGTTCACGACACCCCGGAGTGTTGCATTGTTGGACGCGTCTTCCTGAGTCCAGAAGACATCCGAGAGTTCGCCGTTCGATTGGAAGCCGGCGATGGTGAGTTCGTACCAATCCCCATCAATCTGGAATCGGTCCGAAAGGGCTTCATTGAAGCTGAAGGTCACCCGGTCCGCGCAGCCGTTGATGTTGATCCCCTAGTTGTTGGGTTCTCCATTCGCGCAGGGATTCTCGTTATTGGGCGTCTCCCAGTGTTCGAAATCGAAGAACGAAACGGCCGTGCGGGAGGTGCCGTTGATGGAGAGGTTTGCGGTGACCTCAAGCCGAGCGGTATCGAGGAAGGTGCCGGTGATCGGGAAGTTGTTGTGGGTGAAGATCCCGAGGTCGAAGCGCTCGCCGATATTGATGCCGCTTACCGGAGGTGGGGCTGAGCCGTCGAAAACGTAGCCGCTGGGCTGATCTCCCGTGCCCCAGGTGATCTGGTTGGTGCCGATACCGTTGATAGTGCCGCCTTCCTGTTCGGGGGTGGCGCTCGTCCATCTCCCCTCGACGCTAGCAATAGTGATCAACTGTGCCGAAGCACTTCCCGCCACGAGCAGGCCGGCAAGTGCTGCGGTTTTCAGGGTGTTTCTCATCATGGTTTCTGCTCCCACTGCCGTTCTGAGTGATGTACCGCACCCGGTTGCCTGGACACCCGGTAAGCATAATCACGCCGTGTACCGCACCCGGTTGCCTGGACACCCGGTAAGCATAATCACGCCGCCATCGGCATGGTTTCCAGGTAGTCTGTACGAACCTGCGCCGGCGACCGGAACCCATGGCGCTCCAGCAGCCAGCCGTG
>NZ_NHSN01000019.1 GCF_016653405.1 Halorhodospira halophila | reverse complement strand
GTTGCTCTTGGCCTTCTTGTTGCTCATCTGACACCTCCGTCTTGGTCCAGGCGGGGGCAGTCAAAGGCTCAGGGCGCCCTGACTATACCCCCGGGGGAGGTGTCCAGGCCAAACGGGGTGCGGAGGAGTGAAAGGCAGCGCCGCTGACGCTAGAGGTGCAACGGCGCGCCGATGTGGCCGCCCAAGGACGAGGGCGGCGATCTTCGTACAGCGAGAAGCGTGCCAAAATCGTAACCTTTCGTTTTTAAACGGCTTCTTATTTTTTGATTCGCTGGCAGCCGGAATTTGTCTCGCCTTTCGACACGCCGGTAATCCGGTTTTTTCCGAGCTTTTCCACTCCGCCAGCCGAAATCCTTGCGCCCCTGGATTCCTGCCTATACTGCTCAAAGGAAAAGCGGGCCAAGCGCACCAGGGTGCAGGCTTGATCGGGGTGGAGGGCGTCCAATGCTTGGGGAAAGGCGGGGCAGCAAGAGGCTGACGGTAGGCTGCGGTGTATTACTGACGGCCGGACTGGTGTTCGGGTGCGGGGATCCAGGCGGAGCTACCGAGGCGGATCACCTCGCCCGCGCAGAGGCGCACCACGCGGAGGGTCGCTACGCGGCGGCAGCCATCGAGTATCGAAATGCGCTGCGGCACGATCCCAGCGCGGAAACTCGGGCCCGGTTGGCCGAGGCACTGCGCAGCCAGGGCGACTACGAGCGGGCGGAGCACCAGCTGCGCAGGGCGCTGGACGCCGGGGTGGATCCGGCCCGGTATGCCCCGATCCTGCTGGCGATTCTGCTCGAAGACCTCGACCGCCCCGCCGCCGCCGCCGCGCTGAGCCTGCCCGATGGGCTCGACGAAGGCGAGCGGGCCGCGTGGCATGCGGCGCAGGCGAGCGCGGCTTTCCAGGCCGGCGACCCGGAGCAGGGTCTCGCGAGCCTGCAGCGGGCTGAGGCTGGGGGGGCGTCCTATGCGGCGCTGGAGCAGGCGCGCGCCTGGCAGGCGCTGGCCGATGCCGATCTGTCAAAAGCGGAAGCAGCGGCCCGGCGCTCCCTGGAAATGGACCCCGGCAAGGCGACCAGCTGGGTCTTGCTCGGCAACATCGCCCGGTACAGAGGGGCGCCGGAGGACGCCTTGGCGGCTTATCGCGAGGCGATGGCTTTGCGGCCTGAGCGGATCCCTGAGCGCTTCCTCTACGCGGTCGCGCTTGCGGAGGCGGGGCGGCTCGATGAGGCTGCCGAGGCCGCGGAGGGGCTCCTGGAGGCGGCGCCCGAGCATCCGGGAGGGCCCTTCGTGCTCGGGCTGGTCGCCTATGAGCGGCAACAGCTCGATACCGCCCGGAGCCACTTTGAGCGTGCAGCGACCCTCAACCCGGCCTTTCGGCCGGTGATGCCGTATCGGGCAGCCGTACTGCTGGATCAAGGGGACTGGGCGCAAGCCGATCACCAACTGCGGCGCTTCGGCGTTTCCGGTCCGATGACGCCGATGGCCCACATGCTGCTCGGTCAGATTCGACTGGCGGAAGGGCAGGCCGCGGTGGCGGTCAGCCACTTTGAGCCGGTGGTCGCCATGCGGCCGGAGTCGGTGGATGCGCGGGAGTGGCTCGGGGTTAGCCTGTTCATGCTCGGTGATCTTGAACGCGGGATGAGCGAACTTGAGACCGTCGCAGAGCAGGACAGCTCACTGCGCCGCGCGGACGTCATGCTGGGAACGGCACAACTGCGTCTGGGCATGGCGGGCGATGCACTGGCCACCGCTGAGCGTGCCCGTCACAAGGATCCGGCTGCCAGCGAGGGGTACAGCCTGGGTGGGACGGCGCTGCTGGCCCTCGGCCGCGAAGAGGATGCCCTGGAACTCCTGCGGGAGGGATTCGAGCGGGTTCCGGGGAACCTCGCCCTCGGCTTGACCCTGGCGGAGCTGGAGGCGCACCGGGGTGATCCCGAAGCCGCGGCCATTGTCCTGGAGTCCGTCCTCGACAACACCCCCGAAGAGGTCGCCGTCCGGCACCGCCGGGCGAGCCTGCTGATCGAGGTCGGGGCTGAGGAAGCCGCACGGAGTGAGTACGAGCGCCTGGTTGATGCCGACGCGCAGGACGTGATTGCGTTGAACAACCTGGCCTGGCTCATCCGTGAGGCCCATCCAGAGCGTGCCCTGACCCTGGCGGAGCGTGCCGCCGAATTGGCGCCGCAAAATGCGCGCGTGCTGGATACGCTCGGGGTGGTGCTCCAGAGGAACCACGATCTGTCCGGGGCCCTTAGCGTCTTGGAGCAGGCGCAAGAGCTTGAGCCGGCCAATCCGGGGATCCTTTTCAATATCGCCCGGGTTCACCACGGAAGCGGGGATCGCGCCGAGGCGCGCCGTCACCTGGAGCGCCTGCTCAACGAGCACCCGGAGTTCACCGGGCGCGGGGAGGCGGAGGCACTGCTCCAATCGTTGACGGCTATGGAGTGATCCGGCGCCCTTAAGGAAGCACGGGATGCGCTGAGGCGCTGGTGGGTTCTGCGGGCGGGTGACTTTCCGAGCTGATATCCTGTCGAGGATGACGGACGACACGGGAGTCGGCCCATGTTCAATCGCCGTGGCTCGGTTCCGGTGCTGATGACGCTGCTCACTGGAGCGATCCCCGGCGCGGTGCTGGCCCTCACGCCGGAGCGGGTGGATCAATGGCAGGAGGCGACCCGGGCTCTGCAGGTGCAGGCCGCGGAGGAAGAGATCGCCGAGTGGCACCCGACCCGGGAGTTGCGCGGCGTCGGTGAGAGCGAGCAGGCCTTCCGTGGTGTGGCTGAGGAGTTGGAAGCGCCAACGGCGGTGCTCGAGCCCCACGGGTATGACGAAGTGGCCGCTTGGGCGGAGGAGGGTGCGCGCATCTATCGGGCGCTCATCGCGCTGGAAGCTGGGGACCCGCGGGAACTGCAGGCTCAGCTGGAGCAGGCCATCGAGCAGATCGAGGAGAATCCGCACCTGGGGGATGCCGCCAAGGCAGAGATCATCGCGGATATCCGCGCGCAGCAGGAGCGGGTTACCGAGTTCCTCGGCTCGGTCCCCGACCCTGATCGTGAGGCCGTAGCGGCACGGCAGCGGGAGTTGATGGAACTGCTCCGCCCGTGAGCGACCGAGGGCCGCTGCCGGCGGTCAGGCGCTGCGCCGTGCGTCCCCCAACCATCCAGAGGCAGATATGAGAACACTGTTAATCACCTTGTTGCTCCTCATCGCCGTCGGTGCCGGCGCGGTCTACGCCGTGGGCCACATTCCCATGGGTTCGGCTTGGAGCACCGCCGAGCGCCACCTGCCTATGCCTGCTGCATGGAGCAGCGCCGAGGTGGAGGGCAGCGTTCGATCCGGTCGCGTCCAGCAGTTGGAGGTGCCGCGGATCTGGGGTATGGATGCGGGGATGCTCGATGTGGCCTGGGAGGTCCGCGGCGGTTCACTGGCCACCGGCCGGTTGAGCGTCGATCTCGACGGCAGCCTGGATGACGTGCGCTTCCAGGGGGTTGCCACCCGCTCGGCCCGCGGCTGGCAGGTCTCCGAGGGCACCGGCGAGGTGCCCATGGACCGGCTGCGCCAGATGGCGCGGGAGCGCGGCGTGGAACTGCCGCCGGTTGGCGGCACCGTGACCTACGAAGTGGATCGACTCTCGTTGGGCAAGGACGGCGAAATCCGCTCGGTGGAGGGTCGGATCACCGGTCAGGATCTGAGCGTCACCCAAGACGGCCAGACGCTGGATCTGGGTGGTGCCACGACCACGGTCAGTGGATCGGACAACAGCGCCCGTGGTGATCTCAGCGACCAGGGTGGGGTCGTCGGGCTGGAGGGCCAGTGGCAGGTGAGCCGGGACGGCAGCTACCAGCTCGACGCAGTCGTGACCCCCCGCGAGGGGGCCGACCCGGCGCTCCGCGACTGGCTCAGCCAGCACGCCGAGCCCGCGGGGGACGGGTTCCGGATCCAGGAGTCGGGGCGGCGCTGAGGCCTCGCTAGCGCCCCTGCCGGGTCTCGACGAGGGCGACCAGGGTGCCGACGGTTGCGAAAGCCTCCGCGGTGATGTCCGTCTCCTCGAACTCGATTTCCAGCTCGCGCTGGAGGGCGTCGATGACGAGCACCACCGCCATGGAGTCGAGTTCGGGCAGTGCGCCCAGCAGTGGAGTGTCCGCGTCCATGGACCGCGTCCTTCCCCCGAGTTCAAGCGTGCGTTCCAGCACAGCCAAAACCCGCTCCTCGGTCGTCATGAGGCCTCTCCATCCCCGGGCCGTGGGTCCGTTGCTCCGCCTGCGCCGCTAGTGGCACATGCGGCACTCAGGTTGCGAAGGCAGTGCTCGACCTGCCGGAAGCACCGCTCGTACGCGCTGCGGGGCTGACCGTAAGGGTCGGCGATTTCGGTCGGCGTGTTCCCGAACGGATCGAGGCCGCTCAATAGGTACATCTTAGCCCGATGCTCCGGGAACCGCTGGCCGAGCGCACGCAGATGCGCCAGTTCCATGGCCAGGACCAAATCGGCGCGCTCCATCTGCTCGGTGGTGACGGTCCGCGAGCGCCAGCCCTCCAGGTCGAGCCCGTGCTCCGCGGCGACCGAGACCATGACCGGATCTGCGGGTCGCTCGCCGCGCTCCAGTAGTCCGGCGGATTCCGTGGCCACCTTCGTCTGCGCGGCGTCGCGTTCCATCAGGCGTTGCGCGACGGCGCTTCGGTTGATGTTGCCGTGGCAGATGAAGAGCACGTGGCGGGCCTGGCTGGCCAGACGCACAACCCGCAGACTCCGCCGGGGCCGCGCTTGCTGATAGCGCTGCCACGCCTCGCTCCCGTGCTCGGTGACCATCGTCGCGAACCAGCCCAGGGTACGCCCGAGGTCGACGGCCGCAGGGCGCGGATCGCGCCAGTAAAAGGCGTCGATGTGATGGTGTGGGTGCAGGAACAGCAGCGCACTCCGGGCGATCTCCCCACGACTGGGCCATCGGATAAGTGGGCTCGGGTCGTGGCGGGAGAGCGCCAGCAGGTACCAGTAGCAGTCAGGCTGGAGCTTGCGCCCGATATGCCCAGGTCGGGCGGTGAACGGCGGGGGGCGCCTGCCGTGCACCAGGAGTTGATAGAGCAACCAGGGGAAGTCGGCGCCCGCCGCCACGGCCAGGGGGAGCGATCCCCAGAAGCGCCCGTTGACCTCCATCAGGTAGGGCGTGCCTGCGGCACCGTCGCGCTTGAACTCCACCATCACCACGCCGTGCCAGCCGAGCGCACGCACGAGTTGTTGCGCGCGCTCCAGCAGCTCTGGCTCCGGGGCCTCCGAGCGGCGCAGGGAGCTACCGCCCCCGGTCAGGGGCACCTCGTGCAGGCGCTGGTGCTGGAAGGCGTGGACCACCTCCCCGTGATCGACTAGGAGTTCGATCCCCACGCCCTGACCGGCGCAGTGCTCCTGAATGAGCACGGGTGCGCGTTGCAGGAGGCGCTCCCCCAGCTCGAGGAGCTCCGATCGCCTATAGGCGTAGGTCACACTCATCTTGGTCCGTTCCCCGCCTCCGTTTTCAGCAATGGAACGGACAGGCTTGAGGACGCAGGGGAGGTGCATGGCGTCCGCGCAGTCGGCCAACTCCTGGGCGTTGGTAACGGTAACGGTTCGCGGCGTGGGAATGCCGAGTTCTTGGGCCAATGCGATGGTTTGCGCCTTATCGGTGGCCGTCTCCAAGGCGGCGTCTTCCGGAAGAGCCAAGCGCGTGAAGGGGGTGAACAGCGACCGGTGGCGAGCCATCGGGTGGGTGGTCAGCTCCGTCACCGGGATCACGAGCTCATAGCGGCTGTGCGCCACATGCTCCGCTAGCGTCTCCAGGAAGCCGTCTGGATCGGCGAGCGGGTCCGGATAAGCGAAGAACGCAGCCGCATAGCGCGAGCAGCGGGAAATCGCCGCAGGATCGGCCGCGCCGACCGTGACCGCGATACCCTGGCGGCCCAGGGAACGGACGATGGCCAGCGTGGATTGTTCCTCGCCGTCCAGGACCAGTGCTCGCTCAGGGGGCATTGACATCCGGGTAGGTTACGGGGAAAAAGGGAGTACGTTAAGAGGGCAGCGGCGCGCGATACCCGACCATCGCGGTCCGTGCGACGCGGCCCTCGCGACTGGGGCAGAGGGGATCTCGGTTTCCCGGACCCTCCGGCCCAGTGACCCGGAAAAGGAAGACCATGAGCATCTCGATATGCGTCCTCGCCCATAACGAAGAGCGCCTGATCGAACGCACGCTCCGCAGCCTTGAGGAGGCTTGTGGGGATCGTGCCTTCAAGGCGCACGTAATCGTCAACGGCTCGACGGACCAATCCGCCGCCATCGTCCATCGGCTAGCCCGGGAGGATCGGCGAATCGTCGGCCACGAGCTCGAGACCGGGGACAAGGCCAACGCGTGGAACTACTATGTCCATGAGCTCGCACTGGACGCACCGGTCCACTGCTTTCTGGACGGAGACATCCGGCCGGGGCGGGGCAGCATCCAGCATCTTGCTGAAGCGTTGGAGAACAACCCTGATGCGTACGCGGCAGCGGCGCTGCCCGGGTCCGGCCGGAGCCGGGAGCAGTGGTCGGCCGAGCTTGTGAACAACCACTACCTGAGCGGGAACCTGTACGCGATGAGCGATCAAGTGATCACGCTTATGCGTCGCCGTGGGATTCGGCTGCCAACAGGCGCCAAAGGTGAGGATGGGTTGCTCAGCTATCTCTTCTTAACCGATTTGCAGGGCGGCAAAGACGATACACACACCCGACGTATCATCAATCCGGAAAAGGCCCGTTTCTACTTTAACTCGCTCTCTTTGTCCCCGGCGGATGTGAGGCTTTACTGGCGTCGCCTTCTACGATATAGCGAGCGCCATTTCCAGAATCAGTTGCTCTACGCCACCCTCAAGCGGGAGGGTATCGCCGCGCTCCCAACGCATATCCGTGACGTCTACACTACCGACCGGGTAAAAATGTTGCGGCCCCGAAAGCGGTTGCTCTACTTTCTTTCGGATCGTGTGGTTTTGAATAAGTTAAGAAACGGATCGCTTTTCCCGCAGACAAAAGCGAAGGCAAGGCAGAAAACATGAAGAGGGCACTGATACGGGAGCTTCAAAAGCGGCCGGAGCTGGCCGAGAAAACGAAGCGACTCCTTACGGCCGTTGGCTACGACTATCAGCACTGGTCTCGGGCGGCGATGTATCCGCACGCCTTCCAGTTGATCGAGGAGCTCGGCCCGCAACAGCTGGATGTACTCGAGATCTCCGCAGGCGAGCGGTTCGGGAAGCTTCCTTTTCGCTCGTACACGGAGGCCAATTACCCGGACTACGACATCTGCGACGGGCCTCTGGACCAGCAATTCGACCTGATTATCGCCGACCAAGTGTTCGAGCACCTGCTCTGGCCCTATCGGGCTGGCCGGAACATCTACGAGATGCTGAGACCCGGTGGCTACTTCTTTAACGCCACGCCGTTTCTCGTCCTTGTCCACGAGATCCCCTACGACTGCACGCGGTGGACCGAGACCGGGATGCGTTATTTCCTGGCGGAATGCGGGTTCCCGCTGGAGACGACGCGGACGTACTCCTGGGGAAACCGGGCCTGCGTCAAGGCAAACTTCACACCCTGGGCGAGGCGGGGTTGGTTTGGCAGCCTGAAGAACGAGCCGCGCTACCCCGTCACGGTATGGGCCTTGGCACAGAAGCCTCACGGAGGGGCGGGATGAGGCTCACAAGGTCCCAGCTAGACCGGACGTTCGTATCCGGTCATTGGATGCTCGCCGACAGTCGGAAAAATTCTGCCGAGCATTACTATAAACTGATCTCAAAAACCTTGGACATGCTGGCCGGGTGCCGACGGGTCTTCTTTTATGGCCATCCCGAGTTGATGCATTTTTTGGAAAATCATTTATTTAATAATCGGATTGAGCCGGTCCCATCGAAAAGCCTATCGACGAGCGGCCTGCACGAAACCACAGTGAAGGCTTCGATGCGCGCTGTGAACGGACGGGACTAGGTGCTTTTCCCGAGACCGAGGAAAAAAATAAGGAAGGGGGTAGTGGGTCACTACTGGTGGGTCTGCAATCTAGCTAGCCCGAAACCTTATGGTGTCATCATCTCTCTAGTGCGCCCGGGGCTGTCGGTGCTTACTGCTTGGCTCACCAAAACCTGCCTGCGTGCCGGCGGGACGGACTGATTCGTAGGGGTTTATATGCTGGAAAAAGCCATCACCCGAGGGCAGGCGCTGCGTAAAATTGGCAAAAAGGCTATCATTAAGGTAGACCCCTCCGTGGTGGATCTCCATTATGGCGAAGTACGCCCAAGGACGGGTCCTCTTGTTCGGTTCCTAGAAAATTATGGCGTCCAAAGAAAGGTGGTTGATAAGTGCCGCAAGCAGCTCGATCATCTCGAGCCTTTCGTTATCTCCGGAGAGTCATTTCCAAACGGTAGGTACGTAGCGGGAATCAGTGATTACCAGAAGATAAAAGATTTTATTGAGAGGTCACAGTTTCTTGAGGAAACGCTGTGGTATCACCAATTATTAAAAAAAATAAACCAAAGTGGTGTCGCGTGGCATAATAATATGAAGTTGACTTCAAGCGAAGACGTTAAAAGTTTTTAAAGCTGGTACAACAATGAAGTGGTTCAGAGTGTAGGGGACGCGCAAGCTACGACTCATGAAAAAAAATTGAGTCAAACGTTGTAATAGCTCAAGACGGCAGCATAGGAAAATCGGTATCAGGCCAGCATAGGTTTTATATTGCGAGAGCCTTGGGCGTGAAACGCTTTCCCCTTCGTGTTATTGGGATACATGAAAGCTGGTTCATGTCTTTCTCATCAGAACCGGAAAAAACGTTTACCAGCCACGCGATAGAAGCTATTAAAGCAGCGGAAGACCGGTGTCAGGTTTCCTCTTGCTAGTTGGTTAAGAAAATAAGAAGGCACGACTCAAATGGACGAAGGTGAAGACAGGTAGGATTTAACACATTCCGCGTGGGTATAGAACCATGTACCCAATTTTGGGGGCTAGGGGAATCTCGATGCGTATACTTGGAAAGATGGCAACCTATCCGGCCCGTAGCGACGCCGTATTGCGGAGCGTTCAGACAATACTCGAGCAAGTAGATCATTTGGTAATCTGTTTCAACGGTTATGGAAAAATTCCAGATTGGGCGGCAAACAACCAAAAAATTTTTGGGTATAAGCCACTAAAAGACCTGAAAGATACAGGAAAATTCATTGAGGCCGCTTGTGATAGTGATTATATCTTTTACCTCGACGATGATATTTTATACCCGTCAGATTATGTCGAGCGTACCGTTGATCAGCATCGGAGCATACTTGAACCTAAATCAGCGGTTGGCTATCACGGTTCATGGTACGAAAAACCGCTATTATCTAGCAACCCGAAAAGCGTCATAAACTACCTTTGTTTTTGGGGGGGGGGCATATCCAATCCAATGCGTCATAGAAAAATCATCCCATACTGGGATTCTCTAAGCCAAATATCGCGCGTGGAGCAGCTTGGGACGGGCGTGGCCGCAATTCCAACTGCATTAGCACCTAAATTCCGCTACTTAGAGGGCAGTTCAAAATTTGCTGACGTGCGGTTTGCAAAGTGGTGCTGGTATCAAGGTATAAAAATGTACAACCTGCCCCGCGAAAAGGGGTGGCTAGAAGGAATCGACACCGAAGAATCTATATATGAAAGTTTTACGGTTAAAACTCCACGTTATGTACAAAAAGAGATATTCGAATATGCCTTCAATCAACGGGTCTCTTCTAAAAACCCGCACAGGGCCGGCCCTTCGCAGTTCAAGGAGCGTTGATGGCGGCTGGAATCGGCGATTTTTGCATGCCACCGTTCAAATGCGACCACCTTGGATGGCCGTGATGCCGCCTGCAGACCGAGTTAGCTAATGCTAAAAACGTCAGCATGTTCAGAAAGCGGCTGACCGCTCGTATACACTTGTGTTGACGCCCAAGGGCAATGAAATGGAATCCAATCCTTTCGTTAGCGTTATCATACCCACGTATCGTGATGAGAAACGGCTGCAGAAATGCTTAGACGCGCTCCAAAATCAGACCTACCCTGCGGAAGACTTTGAGATAATTATTGTCGATAACGATGAGAAAGAAAATAACCATTTTTCAATAAAACTCCCTGATAACGCGGTTTTAAAGAAAGAAACGACCCCGGGATCGTACATCGCTAGGAATACGGGCATAAAGCACGCTGGAGGTCAAGTATTCGCTTTTACTGATTCGGACTGTGTGCCCGACCCAGAGTGGCTTCAAAACTCAGTAATTTGTCTAGCTAAAGGAAATGACCGGATTGCAGGACGTATAGTATTGTTCTGCACAAGCAAAAAAAGGACAATAGCGGAAGCCTACGAGATTCTGTTTTCGTTCAACCAAAAAATAATGGCTAAGTCCGGCAAATCCGTTACAGCGAATATGGCTTGCTGGCGTTACTGCTTCGATTACGTTGGCGAATTTGATGCCACCCTTTTCTCCGGCGGTGATACGGAGTGGAGCCATAGGGCATCAGGCGCAGGTTTAAACATCGTTTACGCCCCCCATGCTATAGTAAAACATCCCGCGCGCAAATCGCTCAAAGATCTTTTGATAAAGCGGAAGCGTACCGCTGGAAGTTTCCCGATAACATCAAAAACAACGAGACAACCGGTTTTTTTGCTCAAGGGTTTTATGCCGCCATTTTGGGAATGGCGCACAATTGTCTACTCAAAAAAAATTACTTTGTACGAGAAGATTGCGCTTATCCCGATCAGTTATTTTCTAAAAATTTATAATACCTGTGTCAAAATAGCGATCATACGCGGATGGACCAACCCCTCAAGATACTGACTTGTTTCGAATTAGCGTCCGATTTCGTTGAGTCAGCCTTGGAGGCAAAAAGCCGAAGCCGCCAGATTAAAGAAAGCGAGAAGAGGCAAATGTCTTTACGCCGTAGATTTAAATATTATCAGGACAGAATAAAAAAAGAAATCCAGAATCAAAGGGGCATATTACGCTTTAAAAGAGAAAGAAAAAAACCGGTTCTTTCAGGCAACCAAGATGTCATTGTAAGTTTGACGAGTTTCCCGCAGCGGATTCGGCATGCATGGGTCGCCATAGAGACTATGTTCTGGCAAAGCCACCGGCCTGGGAAAATTGTGCTCGTGCTTTCCCGATGTGAGTTTAAAGAGCGAAGCATGCCTTCAACTTTAAAGGAGCAGCAAAACCGAGGCCTCGAAATCTTATGGGTTGAAAAAAATCTAAAAAGCTACAAGAAGTTGCTTCCAACGCGAGAGTTATATCCTGACGCGACGATTATTACAATCGATGATGATGTTTTTTATGAACCAACAGTGCTCGAGGATCTTATTGTAGCGGCCGAGCGCGAACGAGATGCGGTTATCGGGCATCGTGGCTGGGAAATTCTTCATTCAGCGCACGGTTGCGCTTCGTACAATAAATGGTATCCGATTAGGCGACGAAAAGAAGGGAGGCAAGTTCTATTAACAGGCGCGGGGGGCATACTTTACCCACCAGGCTGCTTGGACAAAAACCTCCTGCTTGACTATGAGCTCGCGGCTAAGTTGTGTCCAACGGCTGATGACATCTATTTTTGGGCTGTGGCACAGGTCTCGGGTTCTCGAGTGGTCTGTTTAGGGCAGCATGACGTTCGGCCATTAGGGCTACATTTTTTTTCGCCTTCGTTGGCTAAACTAAACGTATCCCATGGAAAAAATGACCAACAAATGCAGAACGTCATTGATTACTTTGGGCTTCTTTGATGGAGTTGAAATAATGCCTGCTAAAGGTTTTCGAGGCGGTTATGAACATAATGAAGCGCTTAAAAAAAATTCCACTTCATTTTGAAGATGAACTGGCATCACATCGATCGATTGGATGCAAACCGTCTTGATATGATTCTTTCTCTTACACCGCGAAAGACGTTTTCGAATCCCCTTGGTACCATGTTTCGGCTCTATATTTTCCCAGTCATCCGGTCCCTTTGCGGCCTTTTCCTCGTTGAGTCCAGCATTGGCAACAAGCATTGCGGGATTAAAGCCGTCCCAGGTTCTGAATTTATAGGCAATATTAGATTCGAGCCGGTTATCCGTTTCGATGACCCGTCTGGTGTAATGCTTAAGGAATGGGTGCGGGGCATGGCCAAGAAAAAAAGGGGAGGTGACCCCAAGAAGTTCTTTCTCTTTTCTTCCCCCGATAAAACCGTCTTTTTTTATCCCAGTCGTTATCCAGAGCGCCAGATACCGTAGAGCCTGTTCGTTCGCACGCCGTTCCCAGCCCCGCCACTTCGGCATACCCTCAGAAAAGTAGTCGTCCTTTGATGTGGGTCTGATTAGGAACGTGTCATCATTAAAATAAAGATAACGATCGGAAAGGCCTGGTATGCGATGAAGCATCGTTTCAATAGCGGTGGAGTTAAACGTTGGCAAAGCCCACTCGTGCCCTGAGAAGATAGTTGTATGATCCACTATTTCAACACCAAGCCTCGTCGCGATATCTTCCGTCAGCCACCCGGGCTTTTGATTATCTGTAACCAAAAAAATTGTGCGCACCCAAGGGGCATTTTTCCTTATTAGATGAAGGCAATAGTAGAGCTCAAAAACGGAGTTCCACCTCGTCTCGTGCCTTGCCGTACTTTTCTCCCCAACCTCCGGGTCACGCCGCGCGAGCCACTTGGAGCGCTTTTTTTTATACTCTGGATCAGAGCCGTCGACCCATGTTACCACCGCGTCAACCATTTTTATAAATCTCTATATTGCCTGGTAGGTGTCCATGTTTTTTTTCGGGCTTCGTGGGAAATTTTATTGGCTAATTAATCTGTCGTATACTCGGAATGTGTCAAAATTTGTCAAGCCCTTGAGGTAATTGGTTCTGCTTACGCACAAGAATAGGTGAGTCCAGCTGAGCAAGAAAAAGTAATCGATGTGGCGAGCGGTTATAAAAATTTCTTTGGTAAACGTCTAAGTCGTGTTGGGAAAAGGGATGCAATGACCTTTCGGCCCGCTTTAATAAGGGTTTTATCCGGCGGTGTGTAGTTTTTCCATGGTGTCTCGCGGAGATAGCGGTAGTACAAATCTTTCTGGGGGTGGTTCGACATGTAGAGCCATGGCTTGTTCGCGCCGTTGTAGTGGTAAATTACCGGCCGGTACCTTTTGTCTAATTCGGCATGTTCCTCGCGCGCATAGGCCCCGAACGTGTTCCATTTTTTTTCTAAAAAAAATATGTTCCCGCGCAATGTTTCGTTCAAAGCATCTTGGTCCGGGTCACGAACGGATTCGGAATGTTTTCTTAGGAAGTCGAGGCATCGTCGCTCACACTGTTGCCTGCGCCATTGAGGCAGGTTGTATAACAGAACGCCCGAGTTGATATACGGGTCGCCAGGAGATAGGTTTGGTAGGTGGTTTCGGTCGAAGTATGGTACACGAACCCCTGCTACCGGATAAGGCTCAATGTTTGTTTCCCAAAGAGGGCGTAAAGAGCCGTCGACAACGATGTCGCTGTCCAGGTAAAGGACCTTATTAATTTTCTCGCTATATATCCTACTAATAAGAAGCCTTGTGTAAATGTCGACGCTGTAAGCGCCTTTGACTCTTTTTTCGCCTTGAGTTGGAAGATACTCAGGAATTCTGGAATTATCATCTATTTCCCATATTTCAGAGAGAGTCAAAAATCTCAGAAAAGTGTTGGCTGACAAATTTGAAACGATCCGCAAATTTTCCTGGGATGATCGTGAGAGGTCGCCGACAACGGTTACGTTAAAGTTGTCCTCAGGGTTGTTAATCAAAGTTGACGCTAATGTGACCGCCGCATGCTGGGCAAACCCATTGTTTGCACAGAGAAGGAGGTGAATTCGGTTTTTCGAGTTTATTGTCCGTTCCGCCATTTCTCGGTTCCTCGTGGGGCAATCGGGCAGAAACCGTGAAGGTATTGCCTAGATTTAATCGGTACGCGATAGGGTCCAGGGTTTTTGGGCCGCTCCTAGGCGCCAAGTATAGTAGCGAGTCCATCGCTCATAGTGGTCCGAGGTGTAAAACCATTTTTTCCGCCCAAACCATAGAAAAAACCACCCGGCCTTGGAAAATATATCAGGGGCATGTGGGATGCATTTTCCGACTTCTATCGTAACCCGGTCACCATCCTGAAAGTGAAAGTATGAGCGTAGGTTTCTATCTGCAATAATCTCGCAGATGTGTAAGGGAGTCAAGTCCCAGCGGTACAGGAAGACCGGATGTTTTAAAAGTCTCGCCTGCCAGAGATAACGGTGGCCATGATCGAATACGTATGCGTTTTCCAGCGCTAGACGGACTGGCTGATCAAGGATGATATTCAAGGACCCGGGATAAGGTGAGTATCCTAGAGCAGATTCAATTTCTTTTGAATGGTTGCAGCAGTGGAGCGTAGCGATACCTCGACCGCTCTGAACGCGGCCAGGTAGGGGAGCTAAACGGTCTTCTTTCATAAGACAATGCATAAGGAAAATGGTTCAAGTTTTATAGGTTTTTTGAATGAAATGGGTGGTGTGCATCATTTTTTTGATAACACTGCCGGGGGCGCACGGACCTCGTTGGGAGTTGAACTTGGATAGGGTGCTAAGTTGTTGATATTGAGCTGGGTTATCCCAAATTTTTGAGAGGGCGCAGCGCCAATCGGTGTAAGGCGCGTGGCGAGGTACGCATAGCCCCCCGTTGCTGACGGCTTCTGGCAGCCCGCCAGAGTCAGAGGTCAGTGCCGGTATGCCCGTGCATTGAGCTTCTGATACTACCCGTCCCCAGGTTTCGTCCCACTGCGATGGGGCCAGCAGTAAGCCGGCACGACCATAGGCTTTGCGAGTATCACGGTACGGTCCGCAAAGGCGTACGTTGGGCGGCAGGGTTTCACTTCTGAGCTGCTCACGTGTTTGCCGCAAAAAAAGGAAAGGGATATCCAGGCGTTGGTGGGCCAGGTCCAGAGCGATGTCAAGCCCCTTGTGAGGAGCAGGGTTTACGAAAAGTATATGGGAGGAGTCTGTCTCTGTTTTGTAGAGACAGGGTTCGACGATTGGGGGGATGATCTCGAGGACGCGATCGGCGGCATAGAAGGACGACGTGTAAGTGGAGTTTGTTATTATAAAAAAGTGGCTCGAGTCAAGTGCTTTTTTGTCCAGTGGTTGTGGATTGTGCTGATAATAGAGAAAAGGCTGGGATAGAGAGGTAAGTTTTTTAATAAAAGCGGATGCCTTGACGCCACCCTGAAGAATGCAGACATCAGGCTGAAAACGCGTTATCGTGTGGCCAATAGAAGTTTCGGGGTTCCAGGCGCGGGTCACTGGGTAGGATAGGTAGTGGTCGGTTACTGTGTTATGGTTGAACACTCTGCGGCGGAGGCGCGAGATGGATCCGAGGATCCCGCGTCCTAATAGGGCGCAGTGGACGGCGACGTGGTGGCCGCGTGATTTTAGGTTAAGCGCAAGTCGGTGGGTGTTTACCTCCATACCGCCGATAAGTTCAGGGAGGTGTCCATGGCCAGTGACAAAGAGAATTCGTTGGGGCGTGTGTGCGCTGCTTGACATGAAGGCGTTCCCGGCTGGCGGCGGAGCTTATAAAGGGTCAGAGTTGTGCAGGGATGTTCGACTGACGGCTTGTGCCAAGAGCCAAGGCATATTAGGACTGCCGGTTGGGTGAGTCATAGAAAAACGCCGATTCACAGCCGCCCGCTAGCTGTCGACGGACAGTATGATAACGCGTAATGGCTTCGGTTAGGTGTCGATGATCGTTGATCGGAGGTTTGGTTGACGGTGTGCTTATGACATGTCCGCAGTCGATCCGTTCCGACGGATCGCCGCGGTAAGGGTGGCCCGTCATCGGTCCACGGTGGTATTCGGGCTCTAAAGGCGTCGCCAGGTTCAGGTTGTCGGTTAGAAACGCCAGGGCGCGAGTTGTGTCGTTGGTAAGGCACTCGGCGTCTATATATAGGTATCGACCGCGCAAGGTCTCAGATAAGTGCTCGAGCCCCGTGAGTCGGCTCATGTAATAGTCGAAGGCCCCGGATTCGGTCGTCCACTGATGTCCGGGCGCGAGCCGCTGATAGAGCTGGATGATGCTAGGGATCGTCTCTTCGGGGGGACGTAGGCAAAACACATAGACATCACCCGGGCGGTCCAAGATGGATGCGTCGAGTCGGTGGCCGTTGTGCAGGATCTTGTCCAGCAGGTATTGCGCTCGGGGTTTCGGGGAATGGTCGTGGTAGTAGAAGTAGTGCAGCTTCTGGCGAATCAGGCTGCGCCAGCTGTGGTAACCGATCTGGAGCTCGTAATACCCCTCAATGTCTGGGTGTGAGCCCAGGATGTGGCCGAAGAGGCTTGTGTAGGCGCGCATGTGGCTCAGCAGGAAGATGCGCCTATAGGGGCGCAAGAGGGCCGGGAGTACGCGCATGAGGTGGACAGGGGTGGTCATAAGCTAGTTGGTCGTTCGCGTGGGTAGGACTCGGCACGCTGCGAGGTAAGCGGTGTAGGCTGCCCAGCGTAAATTCCCATGGACAGCAAGACCTTTGCAAGCGTACCGGTAGGCTAGCTGCCGTTGCCCGGTTGCGTGGAGCAGCTCGGCGGCGCGCTTGTAGACGTAGCCAAGACCCCTGCGGCAGGCCTCGCGAACAGAATCGCGCTGAGCGTCGAGGAGCCCTTTTTGGTACACGGTGATTTGGTACTGCGCCTTTTGCAAAGCGGAGATTACGGTGGACATGTTGTCCGTTCGCTGGGGATCGGGGATGTTGTGTCGGGCCATCCATCTCGGGCTGTAGAGCAAGTGCTCGGCTTGATCGAGGGTACGGAGGTAGAGATCGCGGTCACACTCGTAACGGATGCCCTCATCCATCCCGCCAAGGCTCAAGTAAAAGTCGCGGCTCAGGATTGAGCAGTTCAAATGCGCGAAGCCACCGCTTTGCAAGAGTTCTTCCGTGTCTAGGGATATGGCCGAAACCGGTTTCGTGGCCTCGGCCGACTCATCAATGTACCGCGAAGCTAGGTCTTCCAGCCAAACACGCTCAAGCTTGCGTCTACCGTCGCTGTAGAAAGCGGCCTGGTTGGCGTAATAGGCATCGATCGGTTCGCCGGCCTTCTGGAGGTCTTCAGCGGCTCGGGTTAAATGCGATGGATCGGTCCATTCATCGTCGTCGTCGAGGAAGGCAAGGTAAACGCCTCGTGCCTCAAGGGCGGCAGTGTTCATGGAGTAGCTTTGGCCGTGGCCCTGCGGACGGCGTGGCTGCCGGAGCAAACGGGCCTGTGGCTGCTCATCGACCAGCGCCTGGATCTGCGCTGTCGCCTCGGGTGTCGACCCGTCGTCCACTACGAGGATCTCCAAGTCTTCAAAGTCTTGCCCGCACACCGAGCGAAAGGCGTGGGCAAAGAGTTCCGGGCGGTCGCGGGTTGGGATGATCACGGAGAAGAACATTCCTGCTCCTGTCGTCGCGAAAGGGACGGCGGTTGGGTGCTCCTGGGGCAGTCTGCCAGACCTTGCAGGATGCGCCAGAGGCGGTTCGTGGACGCGTCCCAAGTATAAAGTGTGGTCGCCTTGTCACGCGCGTTTTCGGCAATGCGTCTGGCCTCCTCAGGGGCCCGGTGGAGCCGCTCGATGGCATCGGTATATTGTTCCCTATGGGAGGCGAGAAGAACATTGACACGATCTCGCGCGTCGAGACCCTCGGTAGCCTGCTCGCTGGCAACCAACGGTACGCCGGCTGCCCAAGCCTGAAGGACCTTGTTCTTGATGCCGGAGCCGGATTGCAGGGGGGCGACGAAGACTTCAGCCGCCGCCAGGTACGGCCGGATGTCTCTCACCTGGCCGGTGACATGGACGAAGGTGTTCGCCAGTGCCCGAACGGCGGGCGCGGGGTCCCGGCCGACCAGCGTTAGTCGAGCGTGCGGTATGAAAGTTCTCAGACGCGGCATGATCTCAAGTGCCAAATAGCGTGCAGCGCGAACGTTGGGCTCGAAGTCCATCGCCCCTTCGAAGACAATGTGACCGGACTCAGGCGCACGGTTCTCCGGCGAAAAATAATCCGTATCTACGCCGTTGGGTAAGGTGTATACCGGTGTTTCGCGAAAGGATTGCTCGAAAGAGCGGCGATCCGCATCAGTGACGAACAAAACGGCCGCGGCCCGCGGCGCTTGACGCGCCTCGAGCCCCAATTGAAGGCGATATCGGCGATAGAGGCGCAGCCACCGCAGGGGGCGCCGCTCTAGCGCGAGCAGGCGCCGCAGAGCCAGCGGGTCGTGATCGCACTCATCCAGCAGGATCGGCGTTTGCAGGGCCGGGAAGGACGGCAGCAGGCGGACCCCGCCGGCCCAGATCAGATCGTAATGATCGTCGGCATCGGCCAGGAAGTTGTGAAGCGCTCGGCTGGTCGGTACAAAGGCCTCGGCTCGCGTGAGTTCGCGCAGCCGCTGCCACCAAGCAGACGGTGGTTGGGAGGGATCCACGGGTAGCCGATGGATCCTTTCGAAGATTGCACTGAGGGCGGTCGGTGCGGGCCGATCATAGTCCAAGTGAACGAGGTCGATGGCGCAGTCCCGCTGAAGGTGCTTGGCATAGTGGAAGAACCGAAGGCTCTGGCCGTCCACCAGTGGGTAGGGCAGGCCGGTCAGGACAATGAGCAGGCGAAGCCGGCGCCTCACGAGCGCGCCCCCCGCGGTGAGGATGGCGTGGTCCGGTTGGGGGCGGTGGCGGGCGCGTGCGGGGCGCGCTGAGCAGTCAACTGGGCTGCAGGTTGCGCCTCCATGTACTCACGCCGCAGGACGATGGCCAGCGCGAGCATGCAGAAGAACAGGGTGAAGTAGGCCAGGCTCAGGAAAGCGCCCGCCACTAGGAACCCAATCAACCCGACCGCGACGCCCCAGGACCATTCACCAATCCATTGGGTTTCCGGTGCTTTTCGAGCCTGCCGAGAAATACGCCACAGACTCACCAGGGCGAAACCGATCAGGCTCAGATAGAGGAAGAGCCCGAGGAAGCCCAGGTTCCCCAGGACCTGAAAGTAGATGCTGTGTTCAGCCAGCCGCGGGCGGGGAGGGCCATCCCGGTAGCTATTCCACAAATCGTGGGGCAGTCGCATGGTTCCAAAGCCGGAGCCGGTCAGCGGAGCATCCATGGCGATGTTCCAGGAGACTTCCCAAGCATCTAGGCGGCCCCCGGCGGAGGCGTCCTCCTCCCAGTGGACTAACGTCTCCCACTCATGCTGGATGCGGTCCGGGACGGTGACGCCGACGACGCCGATCGCCAGCACCGCGAGCCCTACGAGGACGCCCTTGTAGCGCAGGCGCAGGAAGATCAGCAGCCCCACAACCGCCATCCCCACCCAAGCGCCGCGGGAGAAGGTGCCGATGATGGCGATCCCGTGCAGCCAGAACCCCCCGTAGAGGGCACGCCCAATCCACCGGTGCCAGCGGTCGAGCAGGGCCTGGCCGATGGGCACCACGAAGTCGCCGCGATAGACCTCCCGCGCCAGGACCAGCATCAGCGGCCACGTCATGACCAGGGCTAGCCCGATGTCGGTGTTCCCGCTAATAAAGCTACCAGAGGGGCCTAGCACCATGCCGCCAAAACCCGTCCGTACGGTGAAGAATCCGCCCTTGATTCCGTAGTACCCGATGGAGAGTGCAGTGACCGCAAGCAGGGTCGAGGTCTTGATCTTGCCGTCAATCAGGATCAGCGCGACGATTGCGAGGATGAGGATGCGTACGTAGGTATCCCAGAGACCCTGTGACACCGCAGGCTGCCAGGCGAAGAGATAGGTCGCCGCTACCATGTGCACAATCAGGAGCCCGAAAAGCACGGTCTCCCGTGTGAGAGGCGGGGCGCGCCGCTCGCGGGCAAAGAGCAGCGCGATCAATGTGGTAGCGGCGACTGCAAGGGCGACCGGGGCGTTCATCAGGGGGCCCCACGACTCCCGGTGGGGATTCATCAGGCCGACCCAGTACCAAACTACGACGCCGACCCACGCCCTGTAGAGGATCAGCGGCAGGGACCCGAAAATCATGGTCCCGAAGAGGAGGTCGCGCAGTGGCAGCATGCAGGCGGGCCTGTGGTCCCTGGCAGCCTAGGCGGTCTAGCCTATATCTGGCATGATCGGTGCGGGTTGTGTCAACGCACTATAGTATGGGCGTCGCTGCCCATTTTGTCCTGTCCCGGTCTGGACAGGGCTCCATTTCAGGGAGCATCTTCATGCGCGATTTGCTGGGCAAGCTGGCTATCCTCATCCAAGGACGGGAACGCTGGATTGCGGCAGGCCTCCTGGTACTGATGATCGGCAATGCCGCCCTGCAGCTGGTTGGGGTGGCCTCGGTCATGCCCTTCTTGGCCGTGCTGGGCGATCCGCAGACCGTCCAGCAGAACGAGGCCCTGGCGACCGTCTATGAAGGCCTCGGCTTCGAGACCACGCAGGGCTTTCTCTACCTGCTCGGTATCCTGGCGTTCCTGGCGATCACCGTTGGCAACGCCTTCGAGGCGACCACGAAGTGGGTCACCACGCGTTACACCCACATGCTGCAGTACCGGGTCTCGCAGTGGCTGATGAGCGGCTATCTGCGCCGCCCCTACGTCTTCTTCGTCAACCGCAACTCCGGCGATCTGGCCAAGACCGTGCTCGAGGAGAGCCGTCAGACCGTGGATGGGGCGGTGATGCCGTGCCTGCGCCTCGTCAGCCAGGGGCTGGTCGTCGCCCTTCTGCTCGGCTTCCTCCTCCTGCTCTACCCGGTGCTGACCCTCTTCGTGGCGTTGAGTTTTGCGACGATCTATGGGGGCATCTATTTTCTCGCTCGCCAGTGGCTTAGCCGCATCGGCGAAACCCGGGTTCGGGCCAATCAGCAGCGCTTCGTGGCTGTGAACGAGGCCTTCGCCGGCGCCAAGGAGATCCGGCTGCTCGGGCGCGAAGGCGTGTACTTGGACCGTTACCAGGATGCGGCCCAACAGTACGCCCGGACCCAGGCCAATGCGAGCATCCTCGGCTCCATCCCCATCTACGTGATCGAGGCCTTTGCCTTCGGCGGAATCGTCCTTCTGGTCTTGTTCCTGATGGGGCAGGGTGGCCTGGGGCAGACGCTGCCCATCATCGGGGCTTATGCGCTGGCCGCCAAGCGCCTGGTGCCGGCCTTCCAGTCGATCTTCAACGGCTTGGCACGGCTGCGTTTTACGAAGCCCGCCCTGGATCATCTGATCCAGGATCTCCGTGACGACGGCGACCGGGTCGCGCTGCCGGATCCCGAGGAAGCCATTGACCCCATCGTGCCCAGAAGGGAGATCGCCATTCAGCATGTGACTTATCGGTACCCCAACGCCGATGAGCCGGCTCTGCGGAACTTGAGCCTGCGTATCCCCGCCTATAGCCGGGTGGGTCTGGTGGGGCCCTCGGGGGCCGGCAAGAGTACGCTTGTCGATGTCCTGCTAGGCTTACTGGAGCCGGAGCAGGGGGGCATGAAGGTGGACGGGGAGCCCATTACCGCGGCGAATATGCGCAACTGGCAGGCCGCCATCGGCTACGTGCCGCAGCACATCTTCCTGGCGGACACCACCGTCCGCGGGAACATCGCCCTTGGCATCCCGGAATCCCGCATCGATCAATATGCGGTCGAGCGTGCGGCCCGCATGGCCAACCTCGACGCCTTCGTACGCGAAGAACTCCCCAACGGCTACGATACCGTCATCGGGGAGCGCGGCCTGCGCCTCTCCGGCGGGCAGCGCCAGCGCATAGGCATCGCACGGGCGCTCTATCACGACCCGCCCGTGCTGGTTCTGGATGAGGCGACCAGTGCCCTCGATAACGCCACGGAGCGGGTCGTCATGGACGCGATCTACAACCTCGGGCAGAGCAAGACGGTGATCCTCATCGCGCACCGGCTCTCCACGGTCCAGCCGTGTGACCGGATCTTCGTCCTCTCCGGGGGTACCCTGGTCGAGGAAGGGACCTGGGAGGAGCTCTACGAGGGCGGGCCGGAGTTCCGGAAGCTTGCGGCAGGGGCCTGACGGTGACGCAGGGGGGGTGGCGTGTTGTTGCGGTGCCCTTTGAGCAGGCGGCCACGGATTGGGATCGGCTCTTCCGCCGGTCCGGTGGCAACGCCTTCCTCTCCCGAGCCTGGCAGGAGTCGTTGTACCGGAGCCTGGCTTCGGCTTCCGACCGATTTGAGCCCCGCCTGATTACCTACAATGGGGAGGTACGTGCCGCACTCTCTCTGGGAGGGGCACGACGGACCTGGGATCACGGCGTGCCACTGCGCCGCTATGCCCTGAATGAAACGGGGTGTGCCGCACTGGATCGCGTCGGTCTGGAACACAACGGCCTGTTGGCGGAAGCCGACGATCAAGCGCCGGCCTTCCGTGCCCTGATTGAGCATCTCCTGGAGCGGCGCGACTGGGACGAATTGCTGGTCGGCTGGGTCCGCGCTGATCGGTGGGAGGCACTGCGTCAGGCGCTGGAAGGGCTCCCGCTCACCCCACGGATCGAGGAGCGCAAGCCGTACTTCTACGTAGAACTCACCGGTATCGCCGACGTCGCCGATTACCTGAGTGGGCTAAGCGCCAATACACGCTATCAGATCCGTCGTGCAATGCGGCTTTACGGCGGTCCTGAGGCCTTGGATCAGGAAGCGGCCCGGGACGCCGAGCAGGCCATCGAGTGGTTCGAGCAGCTGGTTCGCCTCCATCAACGGCATTGGCAGATGCGGCGCGGCTTCCAGGGGGCGTTTGCCCACCCCCGGGTGCTCGATTTCCATCGGCGTCTGGTCCGCGCGGCGGCGCCGGAGGGCGTCGTGGAGATCTTTCGGGTCCGCACGCCGGAGCATGAGATCGGCTATCTGTACAACCTTTGCGCCGGAGGTACAGTCTGCAATTATCAGGGCGGTTTAAACTACAGTGACGACCAGCGGTTGAAGCCCGGGTTGGTCTGCCATGCGCTCGCGGTAGCCCATGCCGCCCGACAGGGGTGGGATCGGTACGACCTGCTGGTCGGCGATAGCCAGTACAAGCGTAGCCTGGCAAGCCACCGGGGCGAAATGCTTCGGGTCCGCATTCAGCGCCCGCGCTGGCGGTTGGGCGTCGCACGCGCTGTGGACCGTCTGCTGGACAGCTCAAGGGAGCGAGCATGAGTGAAGAGGTCGAACAGGAGAGCGGGGTGTTGGGTCGCGCGATCCTGCGGCTGGCGCCCCGGAACCGCGCCGGGGATCGGCTAGTGGCGCTGCTTCGATTCCTGCGGACCCACCGGCGCTGGCCATCCTCCGCCATGCGCCTGCCGGATTACCTTTTCCGGCTTAAGACCAGCGACACGCTGCTCGACCCCCTTCGCATGCTGGTGACCGACAAGGCCTGGGCCAAGCTCTACGTGCGGGCGCAGGTGGGGGACTCCTACAACGTTCCGACTTTGGCGTTGCTCGACTCGCCGGAAGCGGTGCGGCAGGTGCAGCTGCCGGAGCAGTGCTGTGTCAAGCCTACCCACCTCTCGGGCGAGGTGGCCTTCCACACGGCGGAGAGTCCGGTGGATCGCGAGCGCTTGGTCAATTGGCTTGAGCGCAACCACTACGAGCCAACCCGCGAGGTCAATCATCGGTATTTGCAGCCCCGTGTGATCGTCGAGCCGATCCTTTTCGAAGATCCCGAGCTCTCCGATTACAAGATCTTCTGCTACCGGGGCCAGCCGCGTCTCATCCAGGTGGATCTCGATCGGCATACACGCCACACCCGGGCACTCTACACGCCGGAGTGGCAGGATTTGGGGGCGTCCATGCTCTATCCGCCGGCGGATCGGGCGGTGCCGCGGCCCGAAAACCTGCAGGAGATGCTCGATCTGGCCACCGCCCTGGCCGCGCCGTTCGAGTTCATCCGCGTGGATCTGTACACGGATGGCCAGCACTGTTTCGTCGGCGAACTGACCAATTGCCCGGGTAGTGCCGACGAGCCGTTCATCCCGCCGGAGGCAGAGGGGCCGGTCTCCGATCGGCTGTTCGCATGAGTTTCCCCATCGCGCCTTCCCCGGCGGAGCGGGCCGCGCTGGCGGCGGCGTGGCTACCCTTGCGGCTCTTGGCGCCGGGGGGCAGCGGGGCATTGAGCATCCTGATCTACCACAGGGTCCTGCCCGAGCGGGATCCCCTGCGCCCCGGGGAGCCGAACCAGGCCGAGTTCGCCGAACAGATGGGCTGGGTCCAGGCGCTGTTCCGAGTCCTGCCGTTATCGGAGGCCGTGACCGCCCTGCGGCGCGGCCGGCTTCCCCCGCGGGCTGCCTGTATCACTTTTGACGACGGCTACGCCGACAACCTCCACTGCGCGCTCCCGGTTCTCCGCGCCCTGGGGCTTCCGGCCACCTGCTTCGTCGCTGCGGATTACCTAGACGGCGGGGTCATGTTCAATGATCGGATCATCGAGGCCGTGCGAGCTTTGCCCAAAGGGGAAACGGACCTGAGCGCCTGGGGGGTCGGCGTCTGGCGAATCGCCGGCGACGAGGATCGTCGCCGGTTGGCCGAGGCAGTGATTCGTAGTGTCAAGCACTTGGACGGGGTGGAGCGCGAAGAACGTGTGGCTCGGCTGGTACGCGAGAGCGGGGTCTCGCTGCCGCGAGATCTGATGATGACCACCGATGGCCTCCGTCAGTTGGCCACCGGTGGTTTCGAGATCGGCGCCCACACCCGCTCGCACCCCATCCTGAGCCGTGTCGATGATGCCACCGCTCGCACGGAAATCGGAGGCAGTCGCGAGGTCCTCGAGGAAGTGCTCAGTGAGCCGGTGCGGCTGTTCGCCTATCCGAACGGGCAGCCGGGGCGCGATTACACCGCGCGCGACGTGCAACTCGTCGAGGCTTGCGGCTTCCAGGCCGCGGTATCGACGGCGTGGGGGGCGGCGCGACGGCATGCCGACCCCCTTGAGCTCCCCCGTTTCACACCCTGGGATCGGCACGCCCGCGGCTTCGCGGCACGGATGCTGCGCAACCTCCTCATCCGTCGGCCAGAAACGGTCACCGCCTGACGAGCAGCGGGAGGTTACTCCCGCGCCTGCAGCGCGCCCCAGACCGATTGGGACCGCTGGGCGCCATGGTAATCCCGGTCCAGCCCGGGTAGCTCCTTGGGCCAGGAGAGTTCGGTGTCCCGTTCCAAGGCGCCCGCACGGGGTGTCAGATCCAGCTGCTCTAAGCTGCCGTCCGCGCGGACCAGTTTATCCCAGGCTGCTGGCAGGTCGGCCGTGAAGTTGTCGGGGGCCTCGATGCCATCGAGGCTCAAAGGCTCGGCGGAGAAGATCGCGTTGCCCTGCACGATCTGCTCGTAGTCCGTATCCGGCTCGGCGATCCGCAGCCCGAATCCCTCGGTGACGAACGTGTTGTTGAGGACGTAGAGGTCTTTGGGTACATCGTTATGACGCAGGAAGATCGCGCCATCCCCGCCCAACCCGGAGACCCCGTGTCGATTGACAAAGAGGTTGTTATAGAGGGCGACGTTGCCCTCGCCCTGGAATAGGCGCTGGTGCGGGTTCTCAAAGAAGAGGTTGCCGTGGATCAGGTACTGGTCGTGCTGCCCCGGCCCGAAGGTCGGGAAGTGCCCCACCAGGAGGTTCGGGCGGGCGCCACTGCCGCGCTCGCCGCCCTCGGCCTTGTCAAAGGTGTTGCCACGGATGACAGTGCGCTGAGGATCCGTCGGCATGCCGGGGACCATGGTGCGTTCGTCCTGGTGCTTGATCTGCATGCCATAGCCGAGGGTTTCGGCGATCTGATTGCCCTCGATGACGCCGGCGATAAACGGTGCCCCGTCGGGCTGGCCCAGGTACATCCCCGTTCCGACGCGGCGGATCTCGCTGTTGCGGATCACCCAGTTCCACGCGGTGGAGCGGGTGGTGATCCCGGAGTTGCCGCGAATCCCGTCATAGCCGTGGATGGACAGGCCATCGAGCGTGATGTCGTGGGCGTAATCGCCCGTGGCCTCCGCCACGACCGCAGAGACGTTACGGCCCCGGCCATCGAGTTCCAGGTTCTTCAGCACGATGTGGGCGGAATCCTCGAAGCGGACCGTGTTTCGCCCTGATTCACCAAGCAGCACAGCGGTTTCCTGTCCCTCGCCCCTCTCCGGGCCGCGGATCACGATGGGACGTTCTTCTGTCCCTTCCAGGCCACGCAGGTCGAGGCCACCGGAGTAGGTGCCCGGTTCGAGCTCAAGGGCGTCGCCGGGGCGTAGTTCGGCCACCTTTTCGGAGAAGCTCTCCGGAGTCGCTGACAGGGTGCGGGTTGGCGCCGGTAAGTCGAGGGGGGCAGCCATGTCTCTCTGAGCCGCTGCCGGCGTTTCCGGGTGGCGCTGATCCCCCTGGCTGAGACCGGCAAAGAGCTCCCCGTGGCGCCGGGGGAGTTCCCGCTGGAGCGTGCAGTCGCCCGCCGTGTACTGGATGGCCCCCACGTCCACGGCACCTTCTCTGGGTTGCCCGCAGAAGTCGTGATCGACACCGGCGTCGCCGTGGCCCCGGCCGAGGATCGCCTCGGGGTCCCGTGGTTGTAGTTGTCCGAAGGCGGGTGCGGTCAGCCAGTCCTCGTAGCGGTTCAACCCTTTACCCAGCCGCGAGGCGCCAAGCCAGTCCACGGCGTCACGGGTCCGTGCAACGGCCCAGTCCAGGGCGGCTTCGATGCCGTCGGAGTTGCTACCCTCCTGGCCGGGCTCGGGGGCGTGGAGTCGGCTGCGCACGCTGGGCAAGTAGCCCCAGGGCCCGGGCCAGCCGCTGGTCAGGTTGCCAGCGGTATCCACTTGGGCGTCCCGCCGGGTCCATACCCGGCCGGTCATCAGATTGTCCTGAACGCGTGCCGCCGTGTGGGGGAATTGGGCGATGACACCGAAGGCATCGTAGACGGTGTTGTTGCTGATCAAGACATCGTGCGCCTGATTCAGGTAGATGCCGGCGTGGTTGGGGCAGTTGAGGATGATGTTGTTGGTCATGCGGCTGTTGCGCACCTCCGGGCAGTTCTCCCGGCAGTGCTCCATGCCGCGGCGGTCGAAGTATCGCTCACCGGTGCCGCCGCCCCCGAAAGACATGCCGGCCCGGTAACCGCCGGTGTGTCGCCACTCGCAGATGACGACATTGCGATCGAACGTGGCACCGTAGGCGCCGCCCTTGACGAACGCCGTGCTGGTGCTGACGCCGTGGCGCTCCGCCGCGTAGCCGATGTCGCTGATGAAGTTCTCCGTGATCACCCAGTCGCGCCCGCCATTGACGTTGATGGCGGCGACGGGTTGGTTGGTGTCCCGCGCCGTCTCGTTGTTAAAGACGTTCCGGTGGATTCGTACGCGATCCGGGAAGGAGGGTGGGCTGCCTTCCCCATTGGCCTTGATGGCCGCGTGGAAGTTCTGGAAGCGGTTGCCTTCCAGAACAACATCGTCGGCCCCCCGGACGATGTGGAAGGCATGGTTGGCGCTCCGGCTCCCCTGGAAGTCGAGCCCACGGAAGTGCCAATGTGCACCGTAAAGCTTCATGAGCGTGGTGTGGTCCGACCAGATCCGCGCCTTGCCAGGGATGACTGACTGAACCGTGATCGGGGCGTCGGCTTCGCCGTCCGTCCGCAGGGTCAGGCTGGGGAGTACATAGTCGCCCGGGCGGAGTTCGATCGTCTCGCCCGGCTGCGCCTCACGCAGCGCGGTCTCAAGCTCGTCGCTGTCGCCGACTGAGACGGTCTCCGCGTGAGCGACGTGGGAGAGAAGACCCATGATCAGGGTAAGCAGAAACAGGTGGGCCAGGGTGGGTTTGCGGGCAGCTCGGGTCGGATCGCTCAATGTTCGGACTCCACCTCTACTTTGGCTCCTGGGCCGTTTGCCTGAGTTCAGGTATCGCACGGTGCCCGGAGTTGTACAATCGGTTTACCACGATCAGGCGCGCTCAGGTGTAACCTTGGTGCTGGGCCGCCCAGCACCAAGTGCCAGCGTCCAAGCTGCACGAAGGTGAGGCTCCCGATGATTCGGGCTCCCAGCCGTTGGTGGGCTCGCAGGGAGTGGGCGTTGAACGCCGAGATCCGGCTTTGGCACCAGGATGCGTCCTGCTCGCGCAGATAGGCATTGGCGGCATCCCAAAGGGCAGCGAAGGTTAATGAGTGCCTCGCATGAGGCAGGATCACGATATCCAGATCAAGCCAGGCCTGCCCGGAAGGTGCCGGCTGCAGGACGCAGGGGTGCGTGCGCTCCTCGTGGGGGCCGGGGTGCAGCCACAGGAAGCCGCTGGGCTCGTCATCCTGGTACGCGACGAAGCAGACCGCGCCCGCCTGCGCGCGAGCCCGCAGCTCTTCGTCTGGCCGCCCGGACCGGGTCAGGATCGCGGCATCGGCACGGGCCTGCTCGACTCGGATGGCATGGCGCAGGTTGGCGGGCAGGAGTCGGTTCTGACCCACCGGTTGCGCCAGCAGGTAGTACCGATGTGCCTCCATGCGCCGTGACAGCCTTCTTAGGACGCCGTTGAGGAGGATGAGCGCAGTGTTCAGGCGGGCCATTTTTAACCGAGAAGCGATCCTTGCGGCATGGCTAACCTCCCAGTGTAGTCTCGCGGCACACAAGGCGAGACCAGTGAGCAGCAGATTACCATGCCATTGACTGGGGGAGGGTAGGGCGATCACCGATGCTCCGGAACCGTTGATCTTGGACCTCAATTACGTACCGTGGTGGCCACGAACGGATACAATGAGCCTTCATCCGATCATGGGTCAGGCCCTGTGTGTGGGCTGAGGGCTACAGGAACCTGTCTGTGTCGCTGCGTAATCCCCCTGCTGATCCATTGAGCTACCGCGCCTGCTGCATAGGCGCGTGGCTCAGTTTGGGTGTGATCGCCTACGCTACACTCCTGCCGTTTGAGTTCCGTGACATCAGTGTGGAGCGGGCCTGGGAGGTCTACACCAGCATCGGATTCCACGGGATCACCGGGGGCAACCAAGGCCAATGGGTGGCCAACGTGCTGCTCTACGTACCGCTGGGGTTCTTCTGGGCGGCCTGGTTGTCGCACGCGGTTCAAGGTCGCGCAGGGCAGTGGGTGATGGGGGTGCTTGCGGCCCTGGTCGCGCTGATGACCACCATGACCATCGAGTTCCTGCAGATCTGGCTGCCGGTTCGTTACCCCGCCATTGCTGATATGAGCGGGAACTTCCTCGGTGGCGTTATCGGAGTGGTCAGTTGGTTTGCCCTGCGCGGTTGGCTCGGTGGCTGGCTTGGACACATACGTCGCGGCGGCCCCACGGCGCTGCTGGTGGTCGTTTCTGCATATGTCTTAGCTTACACCGGGCTGATCTTGTTGCCCTTTGATCTCGTGCTCAGCCCCTGGGCGGTTGCCGAGCGCCTGACATCCGGCGCGGTTCACCTATGGGCGCAAAGTGCGGGCTGCCTCGCGGATCCTTCCTGCGTAGGGTTTCGGGGGGCGGAGTTGGTGGCCAGCCTCCCGCTGGGCTTGTTGCTGGTCGTGCTGATCCCGCGCGTTCGGCGAGAGCCTTGGCGGCTTGGTATGGCGGCAGCGCTCGCGGTGGCCGTGGGCCTGGAGCTACTCAATCTTTTCGTGGCCTCCGGGGTCGTTGAAGGGCGTTCAGCAATGATGCGCGCTTTCGGCATCACCCTGGGGATCTTCATCGGAAGGAGCATGTTGACCGATGCCAGCCGCCTTTTGGCCGCTCTGCGGCAATGGGGGCCGCTCTTGGTCGCTGGTGCTGCGTTGCCTTATACGCTGCTCCTCGTGTTGGGTAGCCACGAGTTCCGACCCTACCATTGGGATATCGACCAAGCCGTTGACACCCTTCAAAGCACCCGTTTACTTCCGTTCTACTACCACTACAACGTCGCGGAAGTTGCGGCCCTACGCAGCATGCTCTTCCACCTGCTCCTCTATGCGCCGTTGGGTGTTTTTGCCTGGCTCCTGGCCTTGCGAGTACGGGCGACGCGTTATCAGATCGCAGCCTGGGCGGCCGGGGTTGCGGTGAGTCTCGCGGCGTTGGTGGAGTTCGGCAAGCTGTTCACGGAGGGGGGGCGCCCCGACTCCAGTTCGCTAGTGCTTGCCGGCCTTGCGGCAGCGGGTGCTGTGATGCTGCTCGATTGGTTGGCCTTCGCCCTCACGCGCAGGGACGCGGCGGCCCCGGCAAAAGCAGGGCGCGTGATTGCCGGCTCCTAGTTTGGCGGTTGAAGCTATGACTCCGCCAACTCCCGGGCGGCAATACAGACGAACTCGTAGAACACCGGCATGCGCTCCGCCGCGGTGTTCAAAAGCTGGCGCGTTTGCCCCTGATACTCACGGTCGCCACAGTGCTGCAACGCAAAGAGATGCGGCAGGATGCGGATCTCATCCCGCGAGAGGTAGGCGCGCAGCTGCCGTAAGTCCCGGTTGCTGGCGTGGGCCAGGGCCCCGGCCATCGCCGCCGCGTAGGGCAGCGGGAAGGTGCGGCTGTAGAGGTGCCGTAATCGCTTCAGGTCGCCGTGGGTGGTCTCGCCCTCATCCTCGCGTAGCCGAAACTCCGGGGTGATGCGGATGTCCCGGACCAGGGCCGTGCGCTGTTGCGGTACCAGGTCCACCGAGGCCGTAGTCTGTGGTTCCTGCGATGAGTTCTGCGCCGAGTCCCCCGCATAGACGACGGAGACTACATCGTGATCCCGCCCGCGTCGCAACTGGTAGCGGAAGTAGCGCTGGAAGGTGTCAACGGGTGTGGCCACGGCGTGAACCCTCCTGAATGGTTGGAATCAGCCGCTCCCGCGGCAGGGGATGGCTGAGGAAATGCACCGGACTGGCCGTCAGCCCGTAAGCCCCCGACTGGAAGACGGCGATCAGATCCCCCGGTTCGGCGGTGGGGAGTTCCACCTGCTCGGCGAGGCGATCCAGGGGGGTGCACAGGGGGCCGACCACCGTAGCGGTCTCTTGGGCCGGTTCGTCCATCCGGTTGGCCACCGCCACAGGGAAGTTGCGTCGCACGACCTGGCCGAGGTTGCCGGAGGCCGCCAGGTGGTGGTGCATGCCCCCGTCGATGACCAGATAGACCTGTCCGCGCGAGACCTTGCGGTCGATCACGCGGGCGATATAGACGCCGGCCTCACCCACCAGGTAACGGCCCAGCTCCAGGGCGATTCGGGTTCCCTGAAGGCTTTCCGGGCGCTGGGCCAGGCAGCTATCCAGTGCCCGGGCGTAGGCGGGCAGGTCCACCGGCTGATCGCCCGGGAAGTAGGGGATGCCGAGTCCGGCCCCGAGGGTGACCTGTCGAACCGGTCCCGGCGCCTGCGCGGCCAGGTCGCCGAGGAGCCGGAACATCGGCTCCAGTGCCTCGATCAGCAGATCGGTGCGCAGATTCTGTGAACCGGCGAAGAGGTGGAAGCCCTGGAAGGCGACCGGCAGCGCATCCATGCGTTGCAGGAGCTGCGGTGCGCACTCGGCGTCGATCCCAAAGGGCTGCGGGCCGCCGGCCATCCTCATGCCAGAGCGTTTGAGTTCAAAGTTTGGGTTGATGCGCAGGGCGACCTGGGGTCTCGCCTCGGAACGGGACGCCAGCTCCGCCACCCGCTCCAGTTCGCCGGCGGACTCGATGTGCAGCGTGATCCCGGCCGCAATGGCAGCGGCAAGCTCTTCGTCGCGTTTGCCCGGGCCGGCAAAGCTGATCCGATCCGGGGCCACACCGATGGTGCGCAGCCGCTCCAACTCGCCGGCAGAGGCGATATCGAATCCGTCCACGCGATCGGCCAGGTACTGTAGCAACGCCGGCATGGGGTTCGCCTTGACGGCGTAATGCACGGCCACATCGCCGGGGAGGGCGCCCCGGAGTTCGGCCAGCCGCGTCTGCAGCATGGCTTCGTCGTACAGATACACCGGTGTCCCGCCGGCCTCGGCTACCAGCTCAGGGACCGGTCTGCCGCTCAGGCTCAGGCAACCGTCGCGCACCGTGAAGGTCCGCATGCAGGGCAGTTCTTCAAGGCGCTGCATGATCGCGGGCCTCGGTATCGAGTAGATGGTCGCGCAGGGCGGCACGGTCGATCTTGCCGTTGGCGGTTCGCGGGAGGCCGTGCCCCTGGATCCGGATGGTTTCCGGGACCATGAAGGAGGGCAGGCGCGATCGGCAGGCCTGGCGGATCGTCTCCGCGTCGATGCCTGCCCCGGCGTCGGTGGCGATCACCGCGGCGATGCGTTGGCCCAACCGCGGCTCCGGCAGGCCAATGGCCACGCACTCCTGGACCCCCGAGATCTCTAGCACCGCCGCCTCGATCTCCTGGGGGCTGACCCGGTAGCCCGAGGTTTTGATCAGCTCGTCGGTACGTCCGACGAAGTAGAGGAAGCCCTGCTCATCGGCGTAGACCGTGTCGCCGGACCAGACAGCGTATTCCCTGGACGGTAGCTCAGCCGGCCGGTTGGGAGCGGGCCGGAAGCGCTCTGCGGTGGCCTCCGGGGCGTTCCAATAACCCAGCGCCACCTGCGGGCCACGGTGGATGAGCTCACCGTGCTCGTACGGGGCGCAAGCACTGCCGTCGGGCCGAACCACCTGGACCTCGGCGTTGGGAATGGCGCGGCCGATGGAATCCGGACGGGCGTCGAGCTCCTCGGGCGGCAGGTAGGTGGAGCGGAACGCCTCGGTCAGTCCATACATCAGGTAGAGCTTCGCCTCCGGAAGCTGGCGGCGCAGTGCCTCCAGCGTCGCCCGTGGCAGAGCCCCACCGGAGTTGGTGAGGTAGCGCAGGCTGGCGCGGGCGGCTGGTGGCCACGGCAGCTCGGCCAGGTCGAACCACATGGGCGGGACGCCTGCGAGCCCGGTGATGCCGTGCTCCGCCACCTTTTGGGGGACTTCCCGCGGCAAAAGGTAGTCGTGAAGGACGACTTCAGCGCCTACCATGAAGGCGGTGGTCAGCTGGCTGAAGCCGTAGTCGAAGCTCAGCGGCAGGGCTGCCAGGATGCGATCTTCGGCGTCATTCTCCAGGTAGGCGACGACACTCGCGGCCCCGGCGGTCAGGTTGCGGTGCGAGAGGGCCACGCCTTTGGGTAAACCGGTGCTGCCGGAGGTGTAGAGCAGCATCGCCGCATCGCGCTCGATACGACGGGGATGTGGCCCAGGGGCGCACCGCGGCCGCTGATCCCAGCGATGGCCCGCAACGCCTCGGGGCAAAGCGTCCGGCGCCGGCGCATCCTCCACCCACCAGATGTGCTCGAGGGTCGGGCAGTGTGCCCATTCGGCCTGGAGGGTCTGGCTGCGGGCTGTGGAGGTGATCAGAAAGCGCGCGCCGGCATCGCGCAGGATATGGGCGACCTGCGCGGGTTTAAGGACCGGGTTGATGGGTACCGCGATGCCGCCGGCAGCCGCCGCCGCGAAAAGGCCCACCACCGCCTCCAGCCGCTTTTCCAGGTAGACTCCCACCCGATCGTCCGGCTCAAGGCCCTGCTCAAGCAGCGCGGCGGCGGTGCGCTCGACCTCCTCGGCGAGTTGTTCGTAGCGAAGCGCCGCCGCCGGGTTGCCGGCCTGGCGCAACGCGATCCGGCCGGCTTGCTCGTGGGCCGGGGCGAGGAGCAGGTCGTGGAGTCGTTCCGCCATATCCCTGACAGGTGCATCCGTGAAGGCGCATCGTACCAACGAGTGTACAGGTCCCGGCAGTTTTTGCTGGAGGTCAGCGGTGGGATGGGGGGCATGGGTGCCCCAGGTGGGCGGTCTACTGCTCGCCCTGCTGACCCTCACGCTGGCGCTCCATTGGCCCCAGGGCGTGGCCTGGCTGGTGGTGGGGCTGGTCGTCTATGCGTTTGCCCTGGCTCGCTACCCCCTGGCCTGGCTCTGGGTCCTGCCGCCTGCGGTGGCCCTACTCGACGGGATGCCGTGGACCGGCTGGCTCCACTTCGGCGAGGTGGAGCTGCTTCTCATGATGACCTTCGCGGTGGCACTCCTGCGCTGGCCGGCGTGGCAGTCGGATTGTTCGCCCGCGTTGCCCGCCCTGTTACCAGCGCCGCTGCGCTTCTCGTTCTACGGGCTGCTGGCCTCCACAGCGCTCGGCGTCGGGGTGGCCGTCTGGTGGTGGCTGACCCAGGCCCCGGGGCCCTGGGTGGATTACGCCGCCCCCTGGAACACCGCCCGTACCGCTTCCGGGGTGCTGCTGGCGCTCGGCGCCTTGTTGCTGGTGCGCTACGCCCCAGATCCGCCCCGCGAGCAGTTCCTGCGCGGGCTGGTACCGGGGATGGCGCTGGGGTGCCTCGCGGCAGTGGGCGCAGTGGTGCGCGAGCGAGCCGTCTACCCGGGGGTCTTGGACACCGAAAGCGGTTTTCGGGTCGCCGGCTGGTTCACCGACATGCACGTCGGTGGGCCCAGCCTGGCGGCATTCCTCGCCCTGACAATCCCCTTCGCGCTGGTCTGGGCCTGGACCCGGCCCCGCTGGGCGCTGCTCTGGACGCTGACGGTCAGCCTGCTGGTCAGCTACGCCACCGTGGTGACTTTTACGCGCTCGGCGTGGTTGGCCGTCGCCGTGGCGTTGTTGGTCCTGGCGCTTTTCGGCGGGCCCTTGTTGACCCGTGCCGGGGGGCGGAGCCGCCGGACCAGCATCCTGTTGGCGTGGATGCCGATCCTGGTAGCGATCGGGATCGCCCTGGCGATGCTCGACGGCTTCGCCAGCGACCGCTGGTCCGCCACGACCCGCGATGCGGAGGGGCGCTGGGATCGCTGGGCGACGATCCTGGCGATTTCCGCGGAGACAGCCCGGACGCCGTGGATGGGGCACGGCGTGGGGACCTTCCCGGCGGCCTACCGCACCGCGCCGCAGGTGGACGATCCCGTTGGACAGTACGGTTTCTTGGGGCAGGGCGAGACGGCGATGCTCTGGATGGGCGAGGATCCGACCGGGCGCCTTGCCCAGCGGCTTTTCGCCGCCGACCGACCGGAGTGGGTGGATGTCGTGCTTCGGGTGCAGGGGCCGCCGGGTGCCCGGCTGCGAGTGGCCCTCTGTGAGGAGTCGGTGGTCTACCCGGTCCGCTGCGCAGAGCGTTGGATCCAGCTGGATGGCCTCGGTGAGGGGAGCGATCCGCCGTGGCGTGGGATGGCCCTCCGGCTTGCGCCGCCCGCCGGGCGCGGGATGCCTGGGTTGGAGCGATCGCTGGTCTTTTCGCTGAGTCGCGAGGATGGTCTGCCGGGACCGCTGCTCATGGACGACGTCCGCATTCACCGGGGCGACGGCTCTCAGCTGCTCAAGAACGGGACGTTTGCAGCGGGCGGCCGACACTGGTTCTATACCACCAGCAACTACGACGCCTGGCGCACCGAGAACCAGCTACTGGAGTTCTACTTCGATCAAGGGATTGCGGGCGCGGCGCTGTGGCTGGTGCTCGTCGCCACCGGCCTTTGGGCCCTGGCGCCTTATGCCCGCCCACCGACGCTGGCGGCGCTGGCGGCTGCCGCCGGGATCACCGGGGCGCTGGCGGTGGGGATGTTCGCGACCATCTTCTTCAACCCCCACATCGCGCTACTCTTCTATCTAGTGCTCTTGCTGGGGGCAGCGGCGGGTCATGCCGGTCGAGGCGACGGGCGGCTGGGGGAAACCGGATCACGAGACAGGGAGGGGCAGTGACCGATCCTGATTTTGCACGGCGCTGGCAGCGGCGGTTCATGCAGCGGGGCGCCACCTTGGACGATGATGCCGGGATCGCGGGCTGGACGCCCACCGGCTTGGATGCTCGCTTCCGACAGTTTCGCCAATTCTGGGAGCAGGCGGATGCCCCGGCGGGCCGCTGGCTGGATCTCGGCTGCGGGGCTGGTACCTACACGCGCTACCTCCGGGAGAGCGGGCGTGACGTGGTTGGCCTGGACTACTCCCAGCCGTCTCTGTTCAAGGCGCAGCAGCGCAGCGAGCCGGGGATTCCCTGGGTTGCCGGGGATGCCCAGCGGCTGCCCTTCGGCGATGATCACTTTGACGGGGTGCTGTGCCTCGGGGTCCTCCAGGCGCTGCCGGGGCCGCGGCCGGCGCTGGCGGAGATGGCCCGGGTAGTGCGCCCGGGCGGTGAGATCTGGGTGGATGCCCTCAACGCCCGGTGCCTGCCCACCGTCTTCGCCGAGTGGCGCCGCAAGCGGGCCGGTCGTTCGCCACACCTGCGCTATGACGACTATACTGGCCTCGTCGAGGAACTGCAGGCGACGGGCACGGAGGTCCAGCAGGTGGCTTGGCTGTTGCTGCTGCCCGGGCGGATCGCGCGGCTCCAGCCTTGGGTGGAGCACCGAGCGGTGCGCGGCGCCCTGCGGATCGTGCCAGGATTGGAGCGGCGCCTCTGCCACTCCTTCCTGGTCCGGGCGCGAGTCGGATAAGGCTGCCGGGTCGCTTGGGGCTGCGCGGCAGGTGGTGTCAGCAAATTTTACATTCGAGGGTTCGGGAGCCGGAGGGAACCGGGAGGGCGTGGCCCCAACACCCTGACACAGCACAGGGTTGAGCCGTTCTCCCGTGCCTCGGTATGAAGCTTGCAAAAGAATTCGGTAGACCGGTAACTTCCAACTGAAGCAGCGCGACCTTTGAGGGAATCCGCGATGACGGAACACGAGCGCAATCAGACCCCCGAGCCGCGCCCCGACGCGAAAGAGCAGGACAACGCCTCCCCGAGCCGGGGTATGTCGCGCCGGCGCTTTAGCCAGGCGGCGCTGGGTAGTGTGCCCGTGCTGATGACGCTCTACAGCAACCCGCTTAGAGCAAGTAATGGAAACGGTGGCAATTGTAACCCCTCCGGATGGGTTTCGGGGAACGTATCGCGCCACGGAGATGCTGTTAATTGCAATGGGAAGAGCACAGGGTATTGGGGTAACGAAGGTAATGGCGGGGGGTCCGACGATGCTAAGGAGGAAGATTTCAATGACGTCTTTGAGTATAGTTCAGGCACGTATACAGACGATAACGGTAACTCTCTCAATTTGAGTTACGCTGCCCATGGAAACAACAATAATATTGTAAAGAAAAATGGTTATAAGGTAAGTGATTCGGATCGGAGGGTGATCCGCTTTGGATCCGCTGCCTATATGAGTAGTACCGATTCATCTGTCGAATATTTGGGTCCTGGGTCAGAACAGATTAGAGAAATGGTTACAGATGCTCTCGATAATGGATACTACAAAATACCGGGCACTGGAGATGAGTTGTCTAAGGATGGAGTGGCTGCTTTTTTTAAAAACACAATCAATGGAAACTCCTGTTACGAGAAAGACTGTTTTTTTGACTTCTTGTTGGACTGAGTGCTAGCAGGGCGTGAAGCCAAGGCTCTTTTATTTGTCTTCCGCCTGCTTCTCGCGGACGGGAGAGGGTTCCGGGCTGGAATACCGGGTGGTGGGAAATTTTGGGTTCATTTATACTGTCGGCATGGGGGGCACCTACGTTTTACCGGGAGAGGTGGTTGGCATCTTAACTGTGCTCAATGCTAAGTCGCCGGCTTACGAATCGGAGTTCTTAAGGCTTTTCAACGAGGAGCAGGAGGAGCGCGCAGAGCGAGAGCGTCTCGCATCAGCTTTGAATTCCCTCATGGAGATCGGCTTGATTTGCGAACATTGCGATGACGTCGGTAGCTGAATTGGGTTACGCCGACTTGTCGGGTCGCCTCGCCGCAGGGTGCCTGCTGGTTCAAACCGGTCCGGTGCGCTCCCTTCTCAAAAGCCGACTGAGTAGTGTTGCTGAAGGCCTTTGGCGTCTCTACGCTGATCATCGGGTGATTGAGCCAGAGGATGGCGCGGACTTCTTCTGCGAGGTTCGGGAACCCCTGGGGCTTCGGCGCTTTTACCGACCGCAAGCGCTCTTCTACGCCGACCGGAAGAATATCTTCAAGCCGCTCCCCCGCAACCAGGCCTTCCCGATGCTTGAGTGGGGGCTGAACTGGTGCATCGGGACCCAAGTTAAGCACTTCCTACTTTTTCATGCCGCCTGCCTGGAGAAGAACGGCCGGGCCCTCATCATGCCGGCGCCGCCGGAGTCGGGGAAAAGCACCCTGTGTGCGGCGCTGGCCTGCAGCGGCTGGCGGCTGCTCAGTGACGAGGCCACGCTGGTTGATCTGGCGAGTAGCGAGGTGCGGGTCTTGGGGCTAAGTCGGCCGGTGAGCCTGAAGAACGCCTCCATCGATGTGATCCAGGCCATTGCCCCGGATGCGTTTCTCAGTGAGCGCTGCCACGATACCTTGAAAGGGTCGGTGGCCCACATGCGCCCGCCCCGTGATAGTGTGGTCCGGGCGAACGAGCCGGCGACGCCTGCGTGGGTGGTCTTCCCCCGCTATCAACCGCAAGCTCCGGCGGTTCTGACCGAGCGCTCGGAGGGGGAAACGTTTATGGGGTTGGCGCGGAACTCCTTCAACTACGCCGCCCTCGGGGCCCGCGCGTTCCACCGGACCGTAGATATCGTCGAGCAGGCGCAAGGCTACGATTTCCGCTACAGCCGACTGGAAGAGGCGATCCCCATCTTTGAAGAACTGGCAGCCGGATCCCACCCAAGCTCTGTGTGACGGCCTGGCACAGCCAGCTTCGTTGTTGGAGCGCTCGGGGCGGGAGTGGACCGCGATGCTGGCCGTCGGCCGTGAGAACCTGCTGCTCGGGGCCCTCTGGCACCGCGCCATGGAGGCGGGTGTGGCCGAGCGCCTGCCGGAGTGGGCGGCCCGCCACCTTTGGGGGGCGGCGCTGACTGCCGAGACCAACGCCGCCGCCCTGCGCTGGGAGCTCGAGCAGCTCGATAGTGGGCTGATCCGCAACCTCACGCCGCCCCTGGTCCTCAAGGGCGGCGCCTACGTTCTGGCGGGGCTGCCGAACGCAGCCGGCCGCATCGCGGCGGACATCGATCTGCTTTTTCGCCGTGACGAGGTGGAACGGGCGGAGGCGGTGCTCTTTTACGAGGGCTGGTTCGGTACGCACCACTCGGCCTACGACCAGCGTTACTATCGCCAGTGGATGCATGAGCTGCCGCCGCTGCAGCACGTCAAGCGCGGCACGACGCTCGATCTCCACCACAACATCCTGCCCGCTACCTTCGCCGTGGCGGTGGATCCGGAACGACTTTTGTCCGCGGCGCGCCCCATCGGGGGTATGGATCGCCTCCAGCTGCCGGCGCCCCGGCACCTGGTGCTGCACGCCATCGTCCACCTCTTCTCGGAGACCGACTGGGACCGCGGGCTCCGCGACCTTTACGATATCCACACCCTCATCGAGCACTATGAGGCGCAGCACGGCGTAGTGTTCTGGGAGGAGCTCCTGAACGAGGCGGAGGCGCTCCAGGTGGCTTGGCTGATGGAGCCGGCGATCCGTTGCTGCCAGCACCGCTTCGGGACCTTGGTCCCGGAAAGCGTAGAGCGGCGACTGCATGATCACGCGGCAAGTCTGCCGGCGCGCTGGGTCAGCCGGCGGATGTTTCATCACGCTTTGAACGGCCGGGTTTCTGCGACCCCCTGGGTGGATGCCCTGGCGCGGGCGCTCGTTTTCCTCCGCGGCCACTGGCTCAAGATGCCGCCGTTGCTCCTGGCGCGGCATCTGTTTTACAAAGCCTTTCTGGCCCCGCGGGAGGATGATTCGGGCGAAGACCGGGCGGCGGCCAACCCACAACAGCATGGATGAGGTCAGCGATGGCGGACGGCGTGTGCGGCGCAAGCAGCGCGGAAGAGGAAGGGCCCGGGGAGGTATCGCGGGCGGATCGGCGTCATGCGGTGATCCTCGCCGGCGGGTCCGGGACGCGCCTGTGGCCGCTCTCCCGGCGGAATATGCCCAAACAGCTGTTGGCCCTGACGGGGGAGGCGACCCTGCTCCAGGAGACTGCGGGTCGGCTTCTGCCTGCTCTGGCGCCGGAGCGGATTACCACGGTGACCCATGCCGACCACCGTTTCGAGGTCAAAGGGCAACTGCACGAGGTGTCCGCACCGCTGGCCGAGCGGGTGCTCGCCGAGCCGTCGGCCCGCAACACCCTTCCGGCCATCGCCTGGGCGGTGGCCGGCATCGCCCGGCAGACTCCAGATGCCCTCATCAGTGTCTTCCCCTCGGACCACCGCATCGGCGAGCCGGAGGCGCTCCTCGCGGCCTGGGAGCGGGCTGAGCACGCGGCGGATGCTGGGCATCTGGTCCTCTTCGGCGTCCGTCCCACGGCGCCAGCGACGGGGTTCGGCTACATCGAGGCCGGGGAGACGCTGGCCGGCGGGGTGGAGGAGGCCCGAAGCTTTGTCGAGAAGCCGGATGCCGACACGGCGGGCCGCTTCCTCGAGAACGGCGGCTACTACTGGAACAGCGGCATGTTCGTCTTCCGGGCCGACCGTTTCCTGGACCTGCTGCGGGAGCACCAGCCGGCCATTGCCGAGGCGGTCCAGGGCTGGGTGGAGAGCGACGTCATACCTGATGAAGCGGCTTACGGCCAGTTGCCCGAGACCTCCATCGACTACGGGCTGGTCGAGCGGGCGGACAAAGTGGCCGTGGTGCCCGTGGACCTGGGCTGGAGCGATCTGGGTAGCTGGGAGGCCCTCTACCAGGAGCGGGCCAAGGATGAACGGGGCAACGTCTGCAATGGGCCGGCGCTGCCGGTGGACAGCCGCGACAGCCTGCTGTGGAGTGCCGACGGCGGTCTGCTCGCCGCCTACGGGGTGGAGAACCTGGCGCTGGTGCAGACCCGGGACGCCACACTGGTCTGTCCGCGCGAGCGCCTGGCCGACCTCAAGCCGCTGGTCGCCCAGGTCGCCGCCGAGCGCCCCGAGCTGGCCGAGTACCACGTCACCGTCGCGCGCCCCTGGGGCAGCTACACGACCCTGGAGAGCGGCCACCGTTACAAGCTCAAGCGGATCGTGGTCAAACCCGGGTGTAAGCTCTCTTTACAGATGCACCACCACCGCTCGGAGCACTGGGTGGTCATCGCCGGGACGGCCCGCGTGGTCAACGGCGAGGAGGAGATCTACCTAGAGGAAAACCAGTCCACCTACGTCCCCGCTACGCGACCCCACCGGCTCGAGAATCCGGGCCGCATCCCGCTGCAGATCATCGAGATCCAGACCGGCCCCTACCTGGAAGAGGACGATCTGGTCCGCTTCGAAGATCTGTATGGGCGGGCGAATGACCGGCTCACCGGTGACGCACTGTAGCGGGCAGACCCTAATCGCGTCTTCGCTCCAACCATCCATTCAATTGATTCGGGTGGCGCGGTCACCTGCGTCGGCTACCATCATGGTGGGGGCCGAACCGGAAGGGTGGTACCGGCGGCGTGTCTTGTCATTGGGCTACCTTCGGGAAGATTCTTGGGGTAGGGGGGGGGCGGGGTGTGTCAAACGGGATCTTTTGGTTGCATATTAAAAAGTCAGCGGGTACATCGCTGCGTCAGGCTTTGGGAGGGCTTTATACCTGCACGGAACGATTCAAGATGCCGTCGTGTTTCATACAGCGGCCACGTGAGGAATGGAATGATATTCTGAATACATACACAACACCACTGGGCCCCTATCAGTTCCGGCGTAGTGAGTTTGCGCGTCTCTATCTTTATCCGGACACATGGGACAGTATGTTTCGAGTCGCCTTCTCCAGAAACCCCTACGACCGTGTGGTGTCCATGTATTATCACCTGATCTGGCCCAAAAGAATGACGGCAAGGGGCAGGGTGATGGCGAATCTTCGTCTTTTTTCTCGGGATCCGAGATGTCTGGTTTCGAGTAGAAAATGTTTTGATGTCTTTCTTGATATGCTAGATAAGCAGGATTCATGTCGTCAGCAATCTATTTTTGAGCCTTATGGTCTGCTCTTTTCCACGCACACAAATCCGATGGTGAATGATATTAAAGACTTAGGAGGGGCACTCAACATCCCGAACATCTATCGCATGGAGAGCATGAGAAAAGGGGTTGCCGCATGTTACGAAGCTTCTGGTGTCTCAGATTATTCGCCGGTTGAAGTGCCGCACACAAACAAATCGAATAAAAGGTTTGGCTTCTCCTTGACGAAGCAACAGAAAAAAAGAGTCGAGCACCTGTACAGTGAAGACTTCGATATCTACGAGAACGCGCGTTAGTTTTTGGGGTGCGTTGGGAGCGCTTGCATGGATAAGCTGGGTGCCTACGTTAAGGGACTTTCGTTCTTGCCAGAATCCTGTCGTCATCCACGATGGGCGCTTCGTATTTATCGGGAAGATGTTAAAAATTTTCTGCGGTTCGGGAAAGATGCTCCCAAAAAGTACCAACTGATTTATGTGCCGACGAAGCAAATCAGTTTAACGTTGAGTATCCTCCCCCGGCCACCAGTTCTAAGCAAAGTCTATTCCCCGGAAGAAGTGCAGATTGGTCCACGTCCGCTCCATGGCCCGAACGTGATTGTACCGGGCGATTGGGATAAAGCGGTTCTGCCAATAATGGAAAACCGCATTGTAGCGCGGACAGTCCGCAAGCTGGAAACGGGAAAATCTTGGGAAGCGGTGGGTGAAATCGACCTGATGAAGAGGTTGATTCACATCTGCGGTGAGGAGGATGGTTGTCGGTCACTGAAAGATTTGGTGCGTCGATACCGCGCACTGGATGAATTGTTCGCCGTGGTTTGGTCTGGACGCCATCTCCTTCCGCAGAGTGTGGCGACGAAGGGTCAGTTCAGGGAGCGGGGTGGTATCGGACTGGCGGTTTCGCGGACTGGACAGCTCATCTTGGGGGATAACGGGAATCACCGGCTCGCAGCTGCGCGATATTACGGTGTTCCGATGGTTCCCGCATGTTTACAGGTGGTGCATGTCGATTTCGTCCGGACGGGCGGATGGCAAGCGATGTTAGACGAGTCGAGGCAATACATAAGAACACTGATCCATCGTCCGAAGCGAGCCCTAAGCAATTACCCAATCCGTTGATTATGCTGCCACCGCCACGTATCCCGCATCATCGTGGCCAGGTCCCGCTCGGCCCGCCAGCCGAGCTCCCGTTCCGCTTTGCTCGGGTCGGCCCAGCACTCTGCAATGTCGCCGGGTCGGCGATCCGTGACCCGGTAGGGGACCGGCCGACCGCTGGCCTCTTCGAACGCACGGACCATTTCCAGGACGCTGTAGCCCTCGCCGCGGCCCAGGTTCCAGACGTGGCTGCCCGGCTGTGCCTCAAGGAACTCCAGCGCGCGCAGGTGGCCCGCCACCAGATCGACCACATGGATGTAGTCGCGCACCCCGGTCCCGTCCCAGGTCGGGTAATCGTCGCCGAAAACGTTGAGTTGCTCGCGCTCGCCGTTGGCCACCTGGGCGATGTACGGCACCAGGTTGTTGGGGATCCCCCGGGGCGACTCGCCGATCAAGGCGCTTTCGTGGGCCCCGACCGGATTGAAGTAGCGCAGGATGCCGATGGACCAGCGCGGATCCGCGCGCCCTAGGTCGAACAGGATCTGCTCGACCATGTGCTTGCTGCGGCCGTAGGGGTTGGTCACGCCGCCGGTGGCAGCGTCCTCGTCGATCGGCACCCGGGCCGGGTCTCCATAAACGGTCGCCGAGGAGCTGAAGATCAGCCGCCGCACGCCGGCGCGCTCCATCGCCTGGCAGAGACGCACGGTACCGCCTACATTGGTCTCATAGTAGGCGAGGGGACGGGACACGCTCTCGCCCACCGCCTTGAGGCCGGCAAAGTGCATGACGGCATCGAAGGACGCGTTGGCGAAGACCTTCTCGAGCGCATCTGCGTCGCGGAGGTCGCCCTCAATGAAATCGGGCGCCTGCCCGGTGATCCGCTCGATCCGCGAGACCACCGTGCCCGCACTGTTTTCCAGATTATCGAGGACCACGACCTGATGACCGGCCTCCATCAAGGCCACCACCGCGTGACTGCCGATATAACCGCTGCCACCCGTAACGAGGACGCGCATGGGACGGATTTCCTTATCAAGACTGGTTGAGTTGCAGTCTAGCACTTCGGCGGCTGGTTGCGATGGATCCTCGTGCCCCGGATCGGGCGTGGAAGTCGTGCGACGTGTGTGGTTTAATCCGAAGGTCCGGCGTGAGACTCGTCACCAGGAAGGGAGTGCCCATGGATCGTGACCGTCCGGCCCTGATTGCTCGGATGCTTGCCGCCGCCGGGCTCCTCGCGGCCCTGGTTGGCTGCGCTTCGGTCCCGCCCGCACCCAGTACCGTCGATGATGCCGAGATCGAGCAGTACATCATCGGCCCCGGGGATACGCTCAATATCCAGGTCTGGCGCAACCCCGAACTCTCCATCAGCGTGCCCGTGCGCCCCGACGGACAGATCTCCACGCCGTTGGTGGAGGATGTCCAGGCCAGCGGGGTCACCCCCACGGAGTTGGCGCGGGTCATGGAGGAGGAGATCAGCCTCTACTTGCGGGATCCGGTGGTGACCGTGATCGTCACCGGGTTCGCCGGCCCCTACGATCGCCAGGTCCGGGTCATCGGGCAGGCGGCGGAGCCGCGCGCGTTGCAGTACCGCGAGGACATGTCGGTGATGGACGTGATGATCGAGGTCGGCGGGATCACCGATATCGCGGCGGGCAACCGGACGGTGCTGATCCGGGAGGAGGATGGCGAACGCAGGCAGTACCGGGTCCGACTCCACGACCTGCTCAATCGGGGCGAGATCGAAGCGAACGTTGATATCAAGCCGGGTGATGTTCTGATCATACCGGAACGTTTCTTCTAAACGACCGCCACGGAACGGGGGCGCAGTGAGGCGCTCCCCTGGAGGCGTCAACGTGCGTTTTTTTGGCCACTTCGTGCCGCGCAAGGTCATGGTGCTGGTGGGTCTGGAGGGCCTGCTGGTTCTTGCCGGGTTGGCGATTATCTTCCCGCTCCAGTCCGGGGCCGTCGGCTCGGCCGGTTTGGAAGAGCTCCAGCTCAAGGTGGAGATGGTGGTTGCGGCCGCGGTGGTGGTGCTGAGCATGGCCGGCATGGGGCTCTACGACCCGGGGCAGATCACCATGCGCGACGGCGCGCTGATGCTCAGCGTGCGCCTGGCCCTGGCGATGCTGGCGGCAGCGGTCGGGATCCTGACCATCCTGGCCGTTGTGCCCGTGCTGACGCTGGAGCCCGGTCCGCTGATTGCCGCCATGGGCGCGGTTTTCGCCCTGATGTTACTCAAGCGCGTGGCGTATCAGCGGGTGGTCGCCTCGGACCGGCTCAAGCCGCGGATCCTGACCTTGGGGGTGGGCAGCCGCGCTGCCGCCGTCGCCGAGATGCAGGGCGAGAACCATCGCTCCGAGATGCCCTACGTCTTCCTCGGGTATGTTGCCACGCCGACGGCCCATCACGTGGATGTGCCCGCGGACGAGGTGATCCACCAGCAGGAGGGCGAACGGCTGCTGGATATCTGCCGGCGGCACCGGGCCGACGAGCTGGTGGTGGCGGTCCGTGAGCGGCGGGGTCAGCTGCCCGTGCGCGAGCTGCTCGACTGCAAGCTCCACGAGATCTCGGTGGTCGATATCACCGGTTTCCTGGAGCGGGAGCGGAGGCACCTGCGGCTGGACTCGCTGAACACGAGCTCGCTGGTCTTTGGCGAGGGATTCCGTCAGGACGGGGTGCGCACCACGGTCAAGCGGGTGTTCGATATCCTGGTCAGTCTGGCGCTGTTGCTGGTCACCCTCCCGATCATGGCAGTCACGGCGCTGGCCATCAAAATGGAAAGCCCGGGGCCGATCTTCTTCTGTCAGCAGCGCATCGGTCTGGCCAATGAGCCTTACTGGCTCTACAAGTTCCGCAGCATGCGCCAGGACGCGGAGAAGGACGGGGTGCCGGTCTGGGCGCAGAAGGATGATGACCGGGTAACCCGGGTCGGCCGCGTCATCCGCAAGTTGCGCATCGACGAGTTGCCGCAGATCCTCAATGTGCTCAAAGGCGAGATGTCGTTCGTTGGTCCTCGCCCGGAGCGGCCTCTGTTCGTCGATCGGCTGAGCGAGGAGGTGCCGTTCTATCGGGCCCGCCATACGGTGCCCCCGGGGATCACCGGGTGGGCGCAGATCTGTTATCCCTACGGGGCCTCGATCGAGGACGCCCGACAGAAGCTGCAATACGATCTCTACTACGTGAAGAACCACACGTTCTTCCTGGATCTGGTCATCCTGATTCGCACTGTCGCCGTCGTGCTCTTCGGTCAGGGCGCCCGCTAGCGCCCGGAGGCGCATCATGCTCTCTGCTGCAAGCTACGCCGTGGCACTGGCCGGGTTCCTGGGGCTCGCCGGGGCGACTCTGTTGCTCTGGCGTGATCGGCCCGGTGCCGTTGCGCTGGTGGCCGCGGCGCTGCTCACCGCCGGGTGGGCGGGCGAGCACGTCTGGCTGTCGCTGCAGCTGGGCGACGGTGCGGTGGTTGTTGGCAGTGGCTTCTGGGAAGTGGTTCGGGCGGGTGGTTGGTTCGTGCTGCTGCTGGCCCTGATGGCGCGCATGCATGGCCACAGCCGCCGGGGCCAGCGGGCATTGCGCCGCTGGGGGGTTGTCCTAAGTGGCTTACTGCTGCTTGCCTTGGTGCCGTTGATGGGGCTCGGGTGGGGCCTGGAGCCGTTTTACGGGCTGGTGCTGCTCCTGCTCGCCATCACCGGTCTGGTCCTGGTCGAGCAGACCTACCGCAACACCCCGGAGCAGGAGCGCTGGTCGATCAAGTTCCTGTGCCTGGGGGTGGGCGGGCTCTTCGCCTTCGATCTCTTCTTGCTTGCCGATCGGGTGCTGTTCCAGGCGGTGGAGACGCCGACGATCCAGGCCCGCGGGCTGGCCAACGCCCTGGTGGTGCCGCTGCTTGCGATCTCTATGCAGCGGCAGCTGCCCCGCGACAAGGCCCCGGTGATCTCCCGACACCTGGTTTTCCATACGGCGGCGCTCACCGGCGCCGGTCTGTACCTGCTGGCGGTAGGCCTCGCGGGCTACCTGCTCCGGGAGCTGGGCGGTGATTGGGGGGCGCTCCTCCAGGCCGCGCTGCTGTTCGGCGCTGCCCTGCTGCTGATTCTGGTCCTCTTCTCGGGCAGCTTCCGCGCCCGTCTGCGCGTGCTGATCAACAAGCACTTCTTCAACTACAAGTACGATTACCGCGAGGAGTGGCTGCGCTTCACGGAGACCCTCTCCCGGGAGCATGACGAGCAGCCGCTGCGCCAGCGGGGGGTGGGGGCGATCGCTGAGCTGGTCGACAGCCCGGGCGGCTTGCTCTGGGTCCAGGATCGCCAGTGCGATTACCGATTGGAAGGCGTGCTCAACCTGGGTGAGCCGGATCACCCGCCGGAGTCGGGTGAAGGCGGGCTGGTACCGTTTCTCCGTCAGACCGGGTGGGTGGTGGACCTCGACGATCTGCGCCGTGACCCGGATTTGTACCCAGGGCTGCAGCCGCCCGCCTGGTTGCTGGAGAACACCCGTTACTGGCTCCTCGTCCCGCTGCTCCAAGGCGATGATCTGACCGGTTTTGTCGTGCTGGCCCAGCCCCGGACATCGCGGGTGATCGAGTGGGAAGAGCGGGATCTGCTCAAGACGGCGGGGCGTCAGCTCGCCGTTTATGTGGCACTGATGCAGACCGACGAGGCGCTGCTCGAGGCGCGGCAGTTCGAGACCTTCCACCGCCTCGCGGCCTTCCTCGTCCATGATCTAAAGAACGTCTCCGGGCAGCTCTCGCTGGTGTTGGCCAATGCCGAGCGGCATCGGGACAACCCGGCGTTCGTGGCCAACGCCTTCGAGACCGTTGGACACGCCAGGGAGCGCTTGGATCGGACGCTGGCGCAGCTGCGCCACGCCCAGCCGGGTCCGGCGGCGCCGGCGCAGCGGGTCGAGCTCGCCGAGGTGCTACGTCAGGTGGTGGATGGGGCGCGGGGAGAGCCGCGGCCCGAGCTGCACCTGGATCAGGAGGTGCAGGTGGTGGCCGACCACGATCGACTCTTCAATATCGTCTCCCATCTGGTCCGCAATGCCCAGGAGGCCACACCGGCGGATGGCCGGGTGACCGTGCGGCTGAGTCAGCGCCAGGAGTGGGGCTATATTGTGATCGAGGACAACGGTCACGGCATGGATCCGCTCTTCATGCGGGATCGGCTGTTCCGACCGTTCCAGACTACCAAGGGCAACGCGGGGATGGGCATCGGCGTCTACGAGGCCCGTGAGTACATCGCTGCCCTCGGTGGGCGTATCGACGTCGAGAGCGAGCCGGGCAGTGGCACGCGCTTCACGGTGCGGCTGTTGGCGCGCACGGCCGCGGCGGTGTCGGCCCCGGCGGCGGCCGTGTCCTGAGTTTGGGCAAGGAGCAAGAGACGGTGGCGAATACCTATAAGCTACTGATCATCGAAGATGACGAGGGGCTGCAGGAGCAGCTGCGCTGGTGCTTTGATGGTTACGAGATCATCCAGGCCTACGACCGGGGGCAGGCGATCAAGGAGGCGCGGCGCCACGAGCCGGAGCTGGTTCTGGTCGACCTGGGGCTGCCGCCGGATCCGGCCAACGCCAGCGAGGGGTTGGCGACGCTACAGGAGGTGCTCGGTGAAGCACCGGAGAGCAAGGCGATCGTCGTTACCGGCAACGACGACCGGGAGAACGCCCTGCGCGCCGTGGCGCTCGGCGCCTACGACTTCTACAGCAAGCCGGTGGATGCCGATACGCTCCGGCTGCTGGTGGACCGGGCAGCGCAGCTCTACGGCCTGGAGGCGGAGAATCGGCGTCTGGCGCAGCGCTCCGCATCGCCGCTGGATGGGTTTCTCACCGGAGATCCGGAGATGCTCCGGGTCTGCCGAATGGTCGAGCGGGTGGCGCCGGCGGATGCCACCGTCCTGCTCCGTGGCGAGAGCGGGACCGGCAAGGAGATCCTCGCGCGCGCCGTGCATCGGCTCAGCGGGCGCAGCGAGCAGCGGTTCGTGGCTATCAACTGCGCGGCCATCCCCGAGAACCTGCTCGAAAGCGAGCTCTTCGGTTATGAGAAGGGCGCGTTCACCGGCGCCCACCGGCAGACCATCGGCAAGATCGAGTACGCCGACGGTGGTACGTTGTTTCTCGATGAGATCGGCGATCTGCCGCTGAGCTTGCAGGCCAAGCTGCTGCGCTTTCTCCAAGAGCGAGTCATCGAGCGGGTCGGCGGCCGGCAGTCGATCCCGGTGGATGTGCGCGTGGTCTGTGCCACCCACCGGGATCTGGGGCAGATGATCCGCGAGGGGGATTTCCGAGAAGACCTCTTCTACCGGGTCGCCGAGATCGAACTCACCATTCCGGCGCTGCGCGAGCGCCAGGGCGATGCTGCCCTCGTCGCGCACTCGCTGCTCGAGCGCTTCGCCCGCGAGCAGCAACAGCCGCGGCGCGAATTCACGCCGGAGGCCATCGATGCCATCGAGGCGTACACGTGGCCGGGGAACGTGCGCGAGATGGAGAATGTCATCCGCCGGGCGGTGATCATGGCCGACGGCAAACGGATCACCCCGGAGGAACTCGGTCTGGAGGTGCCGGGTAATGATGAGGAAGGGGACGACACCCTGCGGCTCAAGCAGGTCCGCGATCGAGCCGAGCAGCAGGCGGTGATCCGGGCCCTGAGTCGCTGCAACGGCAATATCGCCCAGGCGGCGGGGCTGCTGGGGGTGACCCGGCCGACGTTGTACACGCTGCTCGATAAATTCGGATTGAGGGAATGATCATGTGCAAGAGCGTAGTCTGGCAGGTCGGCGGCGATCTGGAGCGTCTGGGGCAGCGGGTTGGAAACTCCTTTGGCCAAGGTCTAAAAGCTGTGGGCTTCGCCGCCCTTTTGGCGGCGGGGCTGGTCGGCTGTGGTGAGTTGACCCAGGAAGAGCTGCTCGAGCGTGCTGAGCGCTCCATGGAGCAGGGGGATTACGGCAGTGCGGTGATCGACTACCGGAGCGCGCTGCAGCGTGAAGAGGATGCGCAGGTGCGCGGTCAGCTCGGGCTGGCCATGAAGGGCGAAGGGCGCACGGACGGGGCGATCCGGCACTTGGGCCGGGCCCTGGACGAGGGCGCCGACGCGGATCGGTATGCCCTGCCGCTGGCCCGATTGCTGGTGGAGACGCGCCAAGGCGCTGCGGTCCTGGAATTGCCCGAGCCCGACCTCGAAGGGCGCGAGCGCGCGGAGTTCCTCGCCTATCGTGCCATCGGCGGCTTTGGGGCCGGAGAAGATGCCCGCGAGCAGGCCCGCGCGGATCTCGATGCGGCGCGTGAAGCGGCGCCGGAGAATGCTCTCGTCCACCTGGCCGGTGCCTATGAGGCCCTGAGCCGCGGAGATCAGCCCGAGGCCAGCGTGGCGGTGGATCGGGCGGTGCGCACGGACGATGAGCTGGCCCTGGGCTGGTCCCTCAAGGGGGACCTGGCGCGGCTACGCGACGATCTGGAGGACGCGCTCGCCGCCTATGACCGCGCTGTGGAACTGCAGCCCCAGGGGATCAACGAACGCCTCAGCCGCGGCTCCCTGCGCCTGGAACAGGGCGAGATCGATGGTGCCGAGGAGGACGCCCTTTTCGTGCGCGACGGGGCGTCGGACCATCCCGGCGGCTATTTCCTTGCCGGCCTGGTGGCGGTGGAGCGGGACGACCGGGATGAGGCGCGCCGCCAGTTTGAGTCCGCGCTGGCCCGGCACGACCGCTACCGCCCGCCCATGCCGTATCTGGCGCAGATCCATCTGGAGGCCGGCAACGTGCGCCAGGCGGAGCATTACCTGGAGCGATTCCATGCGCTGGGTCCGGGCAATGCCCGCAGCTACACCCTGTTGGCCAACCTGCGGGTGGAGCAGGGGGACCCGGAGCGCGCCCGGGACACCCTGGCCGAGGTGGTGCAGGAGCGCCCGGACCTGCGTGATGCGCTCGGGCCCAGGCTGGCTGCGCTCTACCTGGATACCGGCGAGCGTGAGCGCGGCGTGGAGGCGCTGCGTGGGATGGTAGATGCCGGGCAGGATACCGCGGCCATCCGCGAGATGCTCGGGGTTGCCTTGACCCAGGATGGGGATCGCGAGGGGGGGCTGGCGATGCTGGAGGCTGCGGCCGAGGCCGACGAGCAGCCACGCCAGGCGGACCTCGCCGTGTTGATGGCGCATCTGCAGGAGCAACGCTTCGATGAGGCCGAGAAGGCTGCGGAGCGGCTGCGCAAGAAGGCCCCCGAGCAGCCCGATAGCTACTCCTTCCATGCGGCCGCCCTAATGGGGCAAGAAGACCTCGACGCCGCTCGGGCGGTTCTCCGCGAGGGTCTGGAGCGGCTCCCCGGGCACCCGGGCCTGTCTCAGAACCTCAGCGCGCTGGCGCTGATGGCTGGGGATCTGGAGTCAGCCTTCGAGGCTCTGGAGAGCGCGCAGGACGCGTACCCCGGCGAGCCGGTCACCGGATTCCGACTGGTGCAGCTCAACCGCGAACTCGGCGATGAGGCGGGTGTGATCGACTGGCTCGAGCGGATGGTCGAGCACAATGCGGACGACGTGAGCGTGCTGGCGCGGGCGGCCGAAGAGTATGAGGGCATGGACAACGCCCTGCGCAGCGCCGAGTTGCTTGAGCAGGCGGTGGAGGCGGATCCGGAGTCGGCGGAGCTGCGGTACCGCCTGGCCCGCAGCCAGATCCTGGCAGGGCAGCGGGAGACTGCTGTTGAGACCTTGCAGCAGGCCGTGGAGCGGGAGCCTACGCACATGCCTGCGCGTATCGCGCTGGCCCGTCAGCTGGGCTGGCTGGGTCGTTTCGACGAGGGGCGGGAGGTCCTTGGGCCCGCCCTCGAGGCGCATGGGGATGAGCCGGGCGTGCGCGTCCACCAAGCCTGGCTGGACCTGCGCGCGGGCCGGTTCGAGGAGGCTGCGGACGGGTATCAGCAGGTTTTGGCGGACGAGCAGCGGCGAACCTGGGTGCTGGAGGGGTACCAGGCCCTGACCAACGCGGGTCGCCATGCGGATGCCTTCGACCAGCTTAGCGGCTGGTTGGCGGACCACCCCGAGGACAGCGCCGTTCGCCACGCGCTGGCCGGTGGCCTGATGCAGCAGGGCCACTCGGAGCGTGCACGGGAGGTCTACCAGGAACAGCTGGCGCACCAGAGCGAGGATGTCATCGCACTGAACAACCTGGCCTGGCTGTATCGCACCGAGGATCCGGAACGGGCGCGAGACTACGCCAGCCGGGCCCACGAGCGGGCACCGGAGCAGCCGGAAGTCCTCGACACCTACGGTGTCATTTTACTTGACACTGGTGAGCCCGAGCGCGCCGTCGAATTGCTGCGGCAGGCGTGGGATCAGGCCGGCGAGGAGCCGGATATCGGCGTCAACCTCGCCCGCGGCCTGGTAACCCTGGGGGAGAATGACGAGGCGCGTGATCTTCTTGATCGTCTGCTCGCCGAACACGACGCCTTCGATGCCCGTGATGAGGCGGAGGAGCTGCTCAGCGATGCCCGGCGCGAGGAGTAGGCTGGTGGTGGCGGCAACAACCCTTTGGGCAGACGGTGTCAGTTCTTTTTACATGGGGTCCGTGTGGTTGGGTGTGTGTGTTGTGGACGCCGCCGGAAAGTTAAAAAAATCTCCTTTTAAACAAGAAGTTAGTTTTTAGGCGCGCTTTCTGGCATGTCGCTTGCTTGATAAGCGGTGTGGCCAAGCGAACATCACGTAAGGGGCAAGCGAAATGGCTAGGAAACAGGTAGGCAAGCAGGTCATCAAAGGGTTGGCCGTCGGGCTTATGGCTGCACCGGCAGCGGTTCTGGCGGGGCCTTTCCAGATGGAGTTCAACGACGGCGTCATCGAGCGGGGCGTGTTCGGTGAAAGCAACGTGTTCGAGACGTCCCTGTTTACGGATGTTCTGGGGACTACTGACGGCGTTGACGTCCGGGGGGTGCGGGCGACCAATGACGCCGACACCTTGGAGTTACTTGGCTTGACAACGCCGACCTTGTCAGATCGCTCGATCAGCTGGGACGAGGACACCACCCGGGCTGAGCAGGATGCGACTGGGTTCAGTGGTAATGCCACTGAGTGGGGAGATACGTTTGAGGTTAACGGCGAAGAAATCGCCTTCTGGGGGTTGACACTCGATTTCAACTTTGAGGGGATGGTCTTTGGTGACCCGGAGGATCCCGTCGGTATCAATTTTGATACCGGTTCTATCGGCCTGAACTACCATGACGGGGAAAACGAGACTCGTATCCTGGATGCTGCTGTTACCTCGGGGAGCGGAGAGCCCGGGAACCTGGTCGTTAATGCGGAAATCACCGAGGTCATCGAAGAGGAAGGCCTTCCGGTTTTTCGCGACATCGGTAGCGGAGAGACTTGGGGAACTTTGCTCGGTATGGAGATTCCCCTCTCACTGAGAGCTGACACCAACAGAGATCCTGACGAGATATCAGACTCGGGTGAAATCGATGTGGATCGAGATAGTGACTTTGTCTCTTACGTGCGTAATGAGTTGAACATGACGGCGCGCGTCAATGTGCCCGAGCCTGCAACCTTGGCGTTGCTTGGACTCGGGCTCGCCGGAATCGGGCTAACGGTCGGCTATCGTCGCCGGGACGCTGATCAGGTCTGATAAGTCAAATCCAACCTGCTACTTCTGACGGGCTACCGGGCGACCCTTTAGAGGTTGCCCGGTAGTTTTTTGAGCGTGGTATCAACTAGCGCGGAGATTCATCTTCGACCTCCGCCCCTTCCCCATCACCCAAGCCAGCCACATAAGGCCCAGTCCGAGAAGCCCGATGGTCGTCGGTTCCGGAACTTGGTTGACCTGGTATCGGACCGAGCCGCTCAGCTCCGTCTGACGGGCGAACACCATATCTCCGTTCTCCGCGGAGAGGTCCGCTAGATTGGAGTCGAGTGGCAGCGGCGGGTCCACGTTGGTATCCAGGCGCCAGGAGATGGAAATCACCTCACCCTCAGTGATCAGATCATAGAAGGTGCGACCGGTTTCAGTGTCGAGGAAGAAGTCCTGAACCAGGGCGCTGTCGGAATCGAAGTCCTCGTAGGTGAGGATGCCCAGAAGATCCAGATTGGGCGCTTGTAGCACGGAGTCCTCGAGCACCATCCGGAGAACCTGGGTCCGTTGTTCAGAAGGACCGTTCTGATAGAAAACGTCGAAGTACCCGCTGTCGAAATACGGCTCCGGGTCGCCGCCGGGCCCTTCCACGATGCGGCCCTCGATGCGGTAATCAAAGGTCAGCCCCCAGCCCTCGTTGTCCGGGGATGCCCAGTTCTCTCCACTGTGGCGGTTGCCGGCATTGATCCCGGAGGTGTCGGAATCCTCGTACTGAAGGCGGGAAATCGAGCGATCTGCAACCATGTTGGGGTCACGCAGGGTGACTTGACTGGTGCCATCCAAAGCGGGGTACGTCCCGGCGCTGTAGCCGAGCCCGTTCATCTCGCTGAGGATGTTGGTGTCGATGATGGTGGTACCGATGGTATTCGGATCACCAAGATAGAAGGAGGTCGCGTAGATATTGCTGAACCCCAGGGTTCGGATGGGTTCGGTGGTAGTGCGGTCATTGCCGCTGAAGTCGGTCCCCACATCGATGATGAAGGGGCCGGCCCAGGCGGTCGGGGCGGCCAGCCCAACCCCGATGGTCGCCATCCATAGAACATTGCGGCGGTTCATGGTCGTGTCCTCTAGTGATGCAGTGGGTCGTCGCATCACAGGTATCGCAGGATACGTGCCACAAAGCCCCTGAGAGCCAAGGTGCTATGGAAGGCGTTGACCAATAAGGGGAAAGCCGGGCGTTGTTGGTTCCCGCCGGGTGACTCGAATCTGTCGCTGCAGAAGATGGTAGATTGTTCGACACAAGCTGTGTGCGGTCTTTTTTCTACATACCTCGGAATTGACGCCTTCTTGTCGCCATTAGCAGGGCCGGGAGGACCACCAGGTCGACAATCAGCGCCACCACCAGCCCGAAGGCGGTCAGCAGGCCGAAAGCCTGGGTGGGCTGAAATCCCGAGGTGCCGACCAGCAGGAATTGCCCCACCAGGATGATGGTCGTGGCGGTAATGGCCCGTCCGGCCTGCCGGGAGGCGCGGGCGATCGCCCACACCGTGGACGCGCCCCGGGCCCGTCGGGATCGATAGGCGTGAAGGAAGTGGATCGTGTCATCGATGGCGATGCCGACGGCCACGCTGGCAATCATGGCGGTGGCCATGTCGAGCCATATACCCAGCAGCCCCATAAGCGCGAAGATCAGCAGGATCGGGGCCAGGTTGGGCACCATGCTGGCGGCCGCTACGGTGGCCGAGCGCCACATCATCAGCATCAATATGAAGATGGCGATCACGACCACCAGCAGGCTGTGCAGCTGCCCCTGGATCAGCAGCCGCTCCTGATCGGCGAAGAGCCGGCCCATGCCGGTTAGGTCCCACTCCAGGTCGGCCGGCGGTTCTGCTGCCAGGTGGTCGCGCAGGTCATCGATCAGGGTATTGAGCTCCCGCGCCCCGGTGGCGTTCAGGTTGAGCATCAGCCGCGCCTGGCTGTAGTCCCTGTCCACCACATCGAACAGGTCGCGGCCGTCGTGGATGAAGAGGTACTGGGCGATCAGGGCCTCGTTATCGGGGATGCGCCGGTAGTCCGGATCCTCTTCATGGAAGGCCCAGTGCATCTCGGCCACCAGATCGGGCAGAGAGAGGCTGTAGTCCACCTCCGGTCGCTCGTCGAGCCACTCCTGGACCTGTGCCATGGCTTCCAGCCGCTTCGGGTCGAGCAGGCTGTCCACGTCCGGCCCCTTGAAGATGACCTCCAGGGGCATGACCCCGGAGAGCTGTCCTTCGATCCGGTGGGTAGCCTGGGTCAGCGGATGATCGTCGGCGAAGAATTCGTAGAGGTCGGTCTCCACCTCCACCTGGCGGATCATGGGGATGGAGACCACGATGACCAGGGCGGTGACCGCGAGGATGGCCCCGGGTCGGCGCACCGCCCAACGGGCGGTGGTGGCGGTGAAGCGGTCCAGTCCTGCCATCGCCCCGCGACGCCTGACCCACGGGCCGCGGTCGAAGCGCAGGACCAGGGCCGGGATCAGGAAGAGCACGCACAGCGCCCCGAAGACCACGCCGAAGGCGGCGATCAAGCCGAAACTCTCAATCGGACGAATCGGACTGACAGTGAGCGACGCCAGGCCCACTGCCGTGGTCAGCGCCATGAATAGCGTGGGGCGGGCCACATCCCGGAGGGCAGCGCGCACCCGGTCCGGCCCCACTGCGCCCCGTCGGGCATGGTGGAGCACCGCGTTGAAGAAGTGCATCAGCATCGCGACCGTGAGCGCCGTGAGTAGCGGGGGTACGATGGCCGTGATCAGGGTAAAGGGTTTGCCCAGCAGCACCAGCAGGCCCATGGCGGCCCCGGTGACTGCGCTGATGGTGGCCGCTGCCAGGATCAGGACCAGGATGCGGCGGAAGAGGAACCACAGCAGCAGGAGGCCGATGCCCAGGGTGCCGGGGACCAGTAGCATCAGGTCGTTGATCATGGACTGGAGCTGCGCCACGTCCAGGGCGATGTGTCCGCCGATGGCGGTCAATTGCGCCTCGAGCCCGTGCTCTTTGATGCCCGCCCGCATGCGCTGCTCGAGTTCCAGGCGCTGCAGGCTGTCCTCCAGGGCGTGGGGGCGGGCAAGGATGGCTAGCGCCGAGCCGTCCTCGGCCACCAGGAAGCCGGGTGCGAACGTATCGCCGGTCACCCGCTCCCGCCAGTGCTCGGCGGTCCGTTCGTCGAGTTCGTTGACGCGGATCAGCCGCTCGACGGCGAAACCGTCCACCGTGGCCCGGATGTGGTCGTTGGTGGTGGGGGCGAGGACACGCTCGACGGTGAGTGCGGCCTCCAGGTCCTCCACCAGGGCGTGCAGGCGGCCGAGGAAATCCGCTTCAAAGAGGTCATCCCCCTCGAAGAGCGCCACCAGTAGCTGCTCCTGGGGGAAGATATCGCGGACCTGTTGATCCGTGACAACGGCGGGTGCCTCTTCCGGGAAATAACTCTCTGGGGCGTTGTCGATCTGCAGCTGCAGCAGCAGGGGGCCGGGCAGCAGGACCAGAAGGGCCAGGAGGATCAGGGCCAGCCGCGGGCGGTGGAGCATCCATTGCATGCCGTCAGTGTCCTTTAAAACTGGCCGCGCCATCCGGCGACAAGCAGTCGGCGATCCCGGTAGAAGCCGCCCAGGCTGTCGTCCTCGCCGCCCATCCAGTGCCCGCCGAAGAACAGCTCATTTGGCTCGGCGGCGATCCAGGCCAGCTCGGGGTTGAGGTAGTTGTCGCGCCGGTTGATCGCCGCCGAGAAGCGCAGGCGGGCTCGCCACTCGTTGCGCAGGAAGAAGTCCTCGATCTCGCCGTTGATGTAATAGATCTCATCCGGATCTAGCGCATCTTCGGCGTCTATAAGGTGCTCGCCGAGCAGCTGGACGGTCAGGCGCAGATCGTCCCGTGGGGTGGGGAAGCCTTCGGTGCCGATGACCCAGTCGAAGCCCTCGGTCTTGTCGTAGGCAAAATCCTCCTCCCGGGTGATGGGGACATCGCTGAGCCAGGCCGCCTCGATGCGCCAGGTCCAGCCGCCGGTGACAAAGCCGAGATCGCCGCCGACCACCCAGGTCATGGGGTGCTCGGCATCAAAAGTGACCGAGGGAAGGGGGTCGTTGGGGTTGAGTGCGCCCAACTCTGCCTGGCTATCGTCACTGAGCCGGTAGTACGGCTGCGAGTGCCGCACCCGCTGCAGCGTGGCGGCGAAGTCCACGGATTGGCCGTCCCGGCTGATGCGCAGCCCGCCGCCGCCGCGGCCAGAGGGGGCGTCCCCGAAGTCGGCGTTCTGGATCAGTGTGCTCAATGGCGTTCCGTTCGGGAGTTCGGCCTCCGGGTCGAGTCCGAGCAGACGTCCAGCCTCACGGTCGACCGGGTGCCAGATGCTGTCGTCGTCAGGCAATTCGGCCTCACGGAAGCCGATCAGCCCGACGAGGTCGAGCTTCCAGGGGCCCTGGAAATACTCGAGCCGGGCAGCCGGGCTGGCACGCCGACGGTCGGCGAGCTCATCCAGGGCGAAGCGGGTGAGGTCCTTGGTGCTGAGGCGGTCCGTGGGCGGGGTCTCATCCACCCGGCCCCAGAGGATTTTCTGCGTCCCCAGGGTCATCTGCCAGTCCATGGCCCGGTAGCGCAGGAAGTTCTCCCCGTAGTCCAGTTCGGCGGTCGAGACGGCGGGATATTCGCCACCCTGCTGTGCATAGGCGTCGATGCGAGCGCCCAGGCGAACTTCCCACTGCGTGCCGATGGAGCGGTCGGCGCGCAGAACACTGCGGCCGTGGGCAGTCCAGTCCTGCGGGCGGTCGCCGGAGGTCAGCGCGCCGAACTCGAGCAGCCCGCTCTCCAAGCGAAAGCGCCAGTCGTCAAGCAGCCCTTGCGCCGGCCGCGTGCCGCTTTCCGTGTCTTCGGCATCGGCGTCACTGGCCTCTGCGTTCTCTTCCGGCGCATCGAAGCGCAGCGTCTGCCCCTGGACCGCGCTTGTGGGCCCCAGGAGTGCAACGACGAGCAATCCGACCAGCCATCGGCCCGGGTTAGGGCCGGAAGGGGCGCTCGCGGCTCGGGTTCGACAGGACACGACTGGTGAACAGATCCTGCGGGAGGCCTTGGTCATAACGGGTGTCATCCACTTCGAGGACGGTCTGGGTGCCCTGCTCCAGGTGGCTCATGGTGCTGCGGGTGACGGTCCAGTAGCCGTCGATCTTCTCCAGCTCCTGGACCTCAAGCCGCTTGATCGGATCCTCGCCGCCGCGGTAGAAGTCGATGCGCAGCTCGACCAGGGTGTCAGGATCGATCCAGCGCAGGCGTCTGGAGTAGGTGGAGTTGTCGGCCTCCACCGGCTTGCTCTCCAAGAGCCAGACCTCCCGGCCGCCGTAGGTGTCCGTGCCGATCAGCCGGTGTTCATCTTCCTCCGGGCGGCGGTCTTCCAGGTCTTCGAAGTACAGATCCGACTGGACGAAGCTCGAGCCGCGGTTGTCGCCACTGACACGCCGAACCCGATCGGCCGCCGGGAGGTAAAGCCATTGGTCACTCTCGCCGTCGGCGTGATTGTGGACGAGCAGGGCCGTGTCCTCGATATTGGCCGGCGAGGTGAAGCGGATCAGGCTCCAACTCTCGCCATCGGCACCATCGAGTCGGTACTCGAAGCTCTCCCGAACCCGGTCCCGGCTACGTTCGCCCGTGAGGGTCATGCTGCCGCGGGTGACCAGATCGTCGCCGTCCGGTCGGTCGAAGACGGCCTGGGCGAGTTCCTCGCCGCTCGGGGCTTCGTCCGCCAGTGCCACCGCAGGGGCAAGCATGGCAGCACCCAGCAGGGCCGCCAGAATACGATGCGAAGGCCAGCAGGCTTTCGATAGGGGCATGGGATCCTCCATTCAGCGACCAGCTTGAGCGGCTTGGTGGTCGTTCCGCATGGCGGCCAGGCGCCGGAGGGCGATCCGGATCATCAGCCGCTGCAGGGGGTTGCGGTTGCCGCCCGGGCGCCAGGTGCGGGCCATGCGCTGCGTATAGGCGTCGAAATGGAGCCCGTGCGGGGCCCAGCGAATCGGGCCGCGGTTGAGAACGACCTTGAGCACCTCGGTACCGATGACCCCTGCACACAGCTCGCAGGCCATGGGTGTCGACGGCCCCCGCTGCGCGGCGAGATCCACCGCCGAAGGGTCGGCCAGATAGTGCATGTGCAGCCGGGCCGGGGCAAGTCCAACCATGAACCGCACGGCAAGCTCCTCATCGCTGAGCCCGCTGCGCAGGTCGAAGTAGTCATCGAACGACAACCCCTCGGGGTCGAAGCTTAGCAGGGCAACGCCCATCCCCAACGGTGCTGCGGTCACCGCCGGGATGCCGAGCGCGGCGGCCCGGGCGAAGACCAGTCGCCGTGTCTCGAAAGCGAAGAAGTCAAGGCCATCGACATAGACGTCGGCGCCGTCGAGAAAGGCGTCTACGTTGTCGGCGTCAATGCCGCCAGGGAAGGTGGCGACGGACAGCTCGGGGTTGATGGCCAGGGCCTGTTCCTGGAGGACATCAAGCTTTGAGCGGCCGAGGCTGTCCATGGTGGCGCCGGCCTGTCGATTGAGGTTGTGCAGCTCAAACTGATCGTAGTCTGACAGGCTGAAACCGCCGATGCCCAATCGCGCCAGCGTGAGTAGGTGACTGCCTCCGACCCCTCCCAGTCCGGCGATGGCGACTCGGGCTTGGCGCAATCGGTTGAGTTCGGCGGGGGTGACCCAGCCGATGGTGCGTTTGAACGCAGTGGCGTAATCGAATTCCGTCAATGCGATCCCCTCTCCAGTGCGCGTTGGGCTACCGCTCGGTTTCGAGTGCCGACGCCTGCTGGAAGCTGCGCAGCGTCGGGATCTGCTTCGTGGCCATGCGGAATAGTGGCGAGAGCAGTTGTTCGGACTGCTGGATGTTCTCAATGGCCTCGGAGAAGCGGATGTGAAAGGGGGCACGCCAGCGCCCATGGTAGTAGAGGGTCTCGCCGATCTGCCGGAAATGCAGACCTTGCCGGCCGGAGTGACGGGCGAGTTGCGGCTCCATCATGGCGTAGGCGTGTTCCTTGCCGGCGAGCTGAACGATCCGCGCCGACGCCATGAACAGGCTCACCGCGGCCAGCGGGAAGGTCCGTGGGTGGTTTTCGATCGCGGCCAGTGCATCCAGGTCGCCGTAAGCGGATTTGCCTTCGCCGTGGCGTCTCCGGAAGTCGCTGTGCACCGCCAGGCGCGAGATCTCGCAGATCGACACCGGGTCGTGGGCTGCCGGGTGATCCGGATCCTCCGGGTTGAGGGAATCGCGGCAGTTGTGGACCAAGGGCAGTTCCGGGTGCGTGGCGTTGGCGTCGACGTGGACGATGCGGACATGGCCGGCGATCCGGTGCAGGGACGGGTGGTCTGGTGGCTCATAGCGAAGCAGGCAGTGCCAGGACTGGTCTTCGAACTCGTCCGTCTCCCGCTGATCGGGGTAGTTCTCGGGGGCATCGAACTGCAGCTCAGTGCAGTAGACGTCGTAGCGCAGGCGTTGTGCCTCTGCGAGCTCCTGCGGGTTGCCGGCCAGGGTCAGCCGGAAGAGCTCCTTGAAGGCAGTCGTTATGGGCGTGTGTCCCGGCACGTCACGCATGGCTGGCTCCTTGAGTGGCCGCTAGAGTGTTGGGGTTTTTCGGACACTATAGCGCGCCCGCTACCACGGCGCATCGCCGAGGGCAGGATGCCCCACCGCGGCGTGGTGGAACGGTTCAGCCAGCGGTGGGCGCATCCGCTGCGGAAGCCGGGGTTGCCGGTAGCCGCGTCCGGAGAGGCTGGTCCAGTGCCGGGTGGGTGCCGCTGGGTCTGATCAACGCGGACGCCCGCCGATACGCCGGCTCCTCCTGCTGATGTCCCGGGTATCCCTCCTTGCATTGCCAGTGCTCCAGCCCCCTCCCAAGCGGCCCCAAGCCATTGCCGCATGGGTAACGCAGACCGCGGTGGCAGCATGGCTCGCCAAAGCGCTTCAGCGGGAGCCCTCGATGGTTGAGCATCCGCCGCAGTCCCGGGCGGACCAGGAAAAGCAGCTGATCCAGGGCATGCTCTGTAGCCGCCTGGTGGGCGGCCCGGCAGAGCCGGAAGAGCGCGGTTTGTGAGTGCCGCGGTGCGCTGTGTCGCACGATCAGGCGAGACACTTCACCTCTGCGCTCATGGGGGACGTCCTCTGCCAGCGAGCACATGGCCTCGATGGGCCGAGGCCGGCCCGAGGGAAGCAGTAGGCGAAAGGCTCCGAACCACGGGGCGTGGGGGCGGCGCTGACGGATCAGGAAGTGCAGCGCGTGCCGATCGTGTTCGTCGGTCTCAAGCCCGTTAGGGAACGCCTCCGGGGGCTCGAAATTCCTCTCCTGACAGAACACAAGATAGCGGAGCCGGAAGTGCTGTCGCCGGGTCTCGGGCGTATCGGCCAGAATTACATCATAACTGTGTGGTTGTTGCACAAATCCGTTCCTCAGAGGCCACCGAGATAGACAGCTCAGGCGCACCGTCCATTGCAGAGTCCATCCCGTTATAACCTCTTAAAAATCGAGGAAATGCGCCAGCGTGTCTCGCCGACAATATCAGATCTCAGCGCCGGGCCGAAATCGCCTCAGTTGTCAGAATCACGTCGGCGGGCCAATAAACTCCAATCCGTAGGCTTTTTGCCCAACGTAAGCGACTCGGGCGGGTCGGGGCCGGCGGCCGCTCATGCGGATGCGGACGATATCCCGCGGTGCGAGTGGTCGACCGATCCGCTCTGGCTGCTCGACCCGGATTTGGGCTCCCAGGCGGGAAAGGTCCCGTATCTCGCACGGGATCTCGGTTTGGTGAGCATGAAGGCTCCCTTGGGCACGGACCCGGTGCCTAGGCAGCCGCCGACGCTCTGACGTCGCGGTGGACGCTGGTTGCTGCGGGGAAGCGTCGGGCCTGGATGGGCGCTCTGATGGGTAGAGGATGTCCAGATACGGGGTACCGATGAGCAGTTCCCGGTGTCTGGGTGTTGCCGACTGGGTATAGATGGTTGCCTGCGCGCGGTTTTTGACCGGAGGCGCCCCGGCCCGATCGATCAGTTCCGCAATCAGCAGGCGCGACAGGCTGCGGTAGCTGCTGATTGTCGCCACGTCCTGATAGATCTGCTCATGGATCTCTTCCAGCGAGCCGGGCCACCGGTCCCAGGGCTGCTCCTTCAGCAAGGGCCACCAGAAATCGGCAAGCTCCTCGGCGACTTTGATGTGTGACATCCCTTCACTCCCCGCGGTTTAAACGGCCCCGTTTAAGTGTGCCTGCAAGATTACTGCCGATCAGGGGCGTGGACCAAAAATCAGGCGCCTACGCGGTTCACCGGGCCGGAGAGCCCTTCCCCTAAAGGTTGTGCGTAAGTTATCTTGACACCTCTTTGAGGAAAGCTTGGCGGCGGGTGGCCCGCGCCCTCAACGGAGCAAACGCCAGCGAAGCTGGCTGGAGTGGACGCACATGGAGCAGGTCGTCCAGGAAATCCTGCATCAACTGAGAGCGACCTGGCGCCGGCGGTGGTGGATCCTGCCCATCGCCTGGCTCGTCTGCATCCCGGGTTGGGCCTACATCCACACCATCCCGGATACCTACCAGGCCTCCAGCGAGGTCTACGTCGATACCGATTCGGTGCTGGACCCGTTGCTCAGCGGCATGGCGGTGCGCCCGGATTCCGAGCAGCGGATGAGTATGATGACCAGCACCCTGCTCAGTCGGGATAATCTCCGGGAGATTGCCCGAGAGGCGGATCTCGACGTCCTGCTGGGTCGGGACGATCTGGACGCCGTGGTCGGAAGCCTGCGCGGCATCGATCTGCGCGGGCGGGATGAGAACATCTACACCATCTCCTTCTCGCACCGGGATCCCGAGGTGGCCTACCGCGTGGTGCGCGAGACCGGCAACCTCTTCATGGAGCGGGGGCTGGGCGATCCCCGTGGGGACCTGGTGAGTTCCCGGGAGTTCATCGAGAACCAGCTCGGGCGGTACGCCGAGGAGTTGCGGGCCAAGGAGGAGGAGATCGAGCAGTTCCGGCGCGAGCACTCGGAGGTGCTGGTCGCCGGTGGGGACTTCTACAGCCGCCTGGAGGCGGAGCGGGAGAGCCTGGAAGAGGCCGAATTCGAGCTCGACCAGGCACGGAGCCAGTACGAGCACCTTGTGGCTCAGCTTGAGGGCGATGGCGACCAGCCTGGGTTGATGCAGCCGCGTCAATACGAGAATCCGGAGCTTGATCGTCGGATCAGCAACCTGGAATCCGAGTTGGACGAGATGCGCCGTCAGTACACGGACGCGCACCCGGACGTGAAACACACGCGGCGGGTCCTTGAGGATTTGCGGGAGGAGCGCGAGCAGCAGGCGGCGGAATTCAGCGAGCAGCTGCTGGCCTCGCCGGTGGATCGGGTGGGCCTGGGGGACGCCGACAATCCCTTGCAGATGGATCTGGCCGAGGCGGAGAGCCGGGTCGCTTCGCTGGAGACCCGCGTCGACGAGCGCCAGGCGCGGGTCGATGAGCTGGAGGCCATGGCCGATGACGTCCCGGAGATCCAGTCCGATTACAATCGACTGACGCGGGATTACGAAGCCCTGCAGAGCAGTTATGATCAGCTCCGGGATCGCTTGGAGCAGGCGGTACTGGCCGGGGAGATCGAGACCGGCACCGATTCGGTGGACTTTCGGGTGCTGGAACCCCCGCAGCAGCCGGGAAGCCCGGCGGCGCCCAACCGGCCGTTGCTCGCCAGTGCGGTGCTCTTCTTGGGGCTGGCTGCGGGGACCGGTTTCGCCTTCCTGCTAGCGCAGATCCGCGGGACCGTGGCTTCGCCGGGCAAGCTGGGCGAGCTTGCCAGCCGGCCGGTGGTCGGGCAGATCAGTCGGGTGCGGACGCCGGCCCATCGGCGGCGCCGGCGTATGGAGATGGTGGTGTTTTTCTCGGCAACCAGCGCGCTCTTTGTGGCCTATGGTGTAGTGGTCGGGATCGTCTTTACCTAGGAGGGTGTGGGCCGATGAGCATAATCGAGCGGGCGCTGGAGAAGCGGCGGGGCAAGCAGCCCCAGCGCGCGGTGGGCGAAGAAGCGGACGAGGGTCAGGAGCTGCAGGGGGCTGCGGAGCAGGCCTCGGGTGCCCGCGGGGACGAAGCAGCCGGTGCGGTTTCGGCGAGCCCGGCTCAGCCGACCGCGGCCCGCCGCAGGGGCGCCGGTGAGTCGACGATTGACCGCCCTGCGGATCGGACCATCGATTACGGCTGGCTGCGCCATCAGGGCATCCACGTCCCCGGCGATGGCCGCAGCGGGCTGGAAGAGGAGTTCCGGCTGATCAAGCGGCCGCTGCTGGATAACGCCTTCGGCCGGCACGGCACGCCAATGGTCGATGGGGGGCGGCTGATGATGGTTACCAGTGCGATTCCCGGGGAGGGTAAAACCTTCACCACCATCAACCTGGCCCTGAGCATGGCGCTGGAGGTGGACCGGACGGTGCTGCTGGTTGATGCTGATGTGGCGCGTCCCAGCGTGCCGCGGGCGCTGGGGTTTGAGGCCGACCTCGGCCTGATGGATGTGCTGACGGACCCCGATGTCAGCCTGCCCGACGTGCTCCTGCGCACGGATATCCCCGATCTGACCGTCCTCGGCGCCGGTCGGCCCCACGGCCGGTCCACGGAGTTGCTGGCCAGTCAAGCCATGTCCGACCTGCTAGCAGAGATCCACGCCCGCTACCCCGATCGGATCATCCTGTTCGATTCCCCGCCGCTGCTCTCGGCCAGTGAGCCCAGTGTGCTGGCCCGCCAGATGGGACAGGTGCTGCTGGTGGTCGAGGCCGAGAGCACGGCGCAGACGGCGGTGACCCGGGCTGCTGAACTGCTGGAAGGCTGTGACGTGGTACTGACCATGCTCAACAAGGCGACGGGCTTCGGTGGGCTGGGTTACGGCGGCTACAGCTACGGCGGCTATGGCGGGTACGGCGCCTACGCCAGCGAGGTCCAACGGGGCGCTGCAACCGGATCCGGCGGCCGTGTCGCTGAGGGGGGCTAGGCCGCGGTCGCGGGCGCTTGCCGGCGTCACCGCTGCCGGGTTGGTGCTGATCCCGGGGGGTGCTGCGGCGAGCACGGAGTGGACGTTCACCCCGCGCATGACCATCGGTCAGGAGTGGACCGACAACGCCGATTTCGCGCCGCGCGGAGGGGAGGAGTCGGATTTCATCACCCTGGTGCGGCCGAGTTTTACGCTCACCGGCGAAGGTGCCCGGGCGCAGCTCAATCTCAACTACAGCTGGAACAATCGCTTCTACTGGGACGATAGCGACCGCGACAGCAGCACCCACAATCTGTCCGGCAGCGGCAACGCCGAACTGGTGCGGGAGTCGATCTTCGTGGACGGATCGATCCGCCGCAGCGTGCGCGCCGAGTCCGCTTTTGACCCGGTGACCCCGCGGGATCAAGAGGAGACCACCCGTTACCGCATCAGCCCCTACTGGGTCTGGCGGATCGGCCGCTTCGCGGACCACGAACTGCGTTACGTCTTCGATGAGGCTCGCTATCACCGCTCGGACCGCGAGCCGCAGCAGGTCCACCGGGTGCGCTATCGCCTCGACAGCGGCCCCATGTTCGGCCGGACCTTCTGGCAGCTCAGCTCGGAGCGTACCTGGGACCGCTTCGATGACCCGGCGCGGGCCAAGGTAGATCGCTTCTTCAATGAGGCCACGCTGGGCTACCAGGTCACCCCCTCGCTGCGCACAAGCGTCTCCGGCGGCGATGGCTGGAATCGAGTGGAGGATCAGCCGCGCCGTGATACCCAGAACTGGCGGGTCAACGCCGACTGGGGCGTCACCCGCAACACACAGCTGCAGGGGAGTTACGGGCAATTCAAGGATGAGATCGACGACGAAGATGAGACCAACCGTCGCGAGCAGCGGTCGCTGAGTCTGGTTCATCAGGCGCCGCGCTCGACCTGGCGACTTTCGTACTCCGAGGCGCGCACCGACGGGCTAGCACGTGCCGCTGATTTCGCTCGTGCGGAGGTGGACCCGTTCCCTGGTGCCGAGGAATCTGGCGTTGTTGATGTTTTTGAATTTTTTGAGCCTAGAGAGGATGAAGCGCTTACTTTTACTGAGACATGGCGCGGCAGCTGGGATTATTCGACCGGACCCAACACGTTCCGCATACAGATCTCCCGGCGCAAGACGGATCAGGATTTCGAGTTGGATAGCGAGGCGATTAGGACTAGGACGGTAGCGGTCGACGACGATTTGATTCCCGTAGCCCAGGGATTGATTGATGCAGAAAGGTTAACGGATGTCGTCGATCGGGACTGGAGGGTGACGGGCAGCTGGAGCTGGGCCTTTGGTGCGCGGACGCAGGCCAATCTGCGCGGGACTCTGCGTCGCTTGGAGGGGAGTACGCTTCAAGTCATCGAGGTGCCAAATGGCGAGGAGTCATTTGATGTGGCGGAGCAGGAGCGAGAAACGGACGAGTGGCGGGTCTCGCTGGGACTCTCGCGCTCCATCGGACGCCGGACCAGCGGTAACCTCGACTTCAGCCACCGGCAAAGCCGCCAGCAGGTTGACGACCAGGACGACGTACGCCGCCGCGAAAACCGAATCAGCGCCCGGCTGACCATGGAGTTCTGAGCCCCCTATGTACGAAGACTTTTACGGTCTGCGCGACAAGCCGTTCGCCCTCAGCCCCGACCCCCGTTTCTTCTATGCCAGCAAGGGCCATCGCCGTGCCATGGCCTACCTCGAGTACGGGGTCCAGCAGGGCGAGGGCTTTATCGTCATCACCGGCGAGGTGGGGGCCGGCAAGACCACCCTGGCGCGCAGCCTGCTCGGCGGCATCGTGGACCGCCCCTTGGTCGCCGCCCATTTGGTGAGCACGCGCCTGAGCGCCGACAACCTCCTGCGCCTGGTCTGCCTGGCCTTCGGCATCGAGGACCCGCCGGAGAATAAGGCCGATCAGCTGCGCGCCCTGGAGGCGTACTTGGTCCGCATCCGCGGCCGCGGTCAGCGCGCGTTGCTGGTGGTCGATGAGGCGCAGAACCTGGGCGATGCGGCGGTGGAGGAGCTGCGCATGCTCTCCAACTTCCAGGGCGAGGAGGGCGGACCGCTGCTGCAGAGCTTCCTGCTCGGCCAGCCGGAGTTCCGCCGCCTGATGCGCAGCGAGAACATGCAGCAGCTGCGCCAGCGGGTTATCGCCACCTACCACCTGGGCCCCATGGACGAGGAGGACACCCGGGCGTACATCGAGCACCGCCTGCGGGAGGTGGGGTGGACCGATGACCCGAGCTTTTCGGAGGGCGCCTGGCAACGGATCTACGACTACACTCGAGGTATCCCCCGGCGGATCAATACGCTGTGCGACCGGCTTTTGCTGATGGGGTATCTCGAGGAGTGCCACGAGTTCTCGGTGCGCGAGGTCCAGTCGGTCATCGATGAAGTGGAGGCGGATCTTGGCGAAGCCCAGGCGGACGACACCGCCGCTGCGGACACGCCGGGTCAGGGCGAGGGCAACGGCGCCGCTGTCGAGTCGGCGACCCTGGATCAGCGGCTGCAGCGCCTGGAGCGCTACCTGGGCTTTACCTATCGACAAGTTCAGCAGGTCCTGACCGTTCACCGAGAGGATTACCAGCGGCTCGATCAGCGTCTGGAGCGCATGGAGCGCTATCTGGTCTCGAACTATCGGCTGGCCCGGCAGATCGGTAGCACCGTCAAGCGCATGCTGGGGGTCCGCAACGAGGCGGAGTGACGGGGTTCGCCGGGATGAAGCCCGGTGTGTCGGGCGAGGGAGCGAAGGAGAAGGGGGCAAAGCCCCCGGGGGGGGATCGTCGATGCAAGCCCGCGGACAAGTCCGGGCCAACGCCCTGACCGTGGATGTCGAGGACTATTTCCAGGTTCTGGCCATGGCGCCCTACGTGCGCCGCGACCAGTGGGATCGCTGGCCGTGCCGGGTCGAGGCGAGCATGGATCGGCTGCTGCAGCTCTGCGCCGATCACCGGGTCTATGGCACGTTCTTCACCCTCGGCTGGGTGGCGGAACGTTACCCTCACATCGTCCGACGCATCGTGGCCGCCGGGCACGAGCTGGCCAGCCACGGCTACGGCCATGAGCGCGTTTGGGAGATGGGTCCCCGGGCCTTTCGCGAGGACCTGCTGCGGGCCCGGCAGTTGCTTGAGGATATCGGCGGGGTGGCCGTGACCGGGTATCGGGCGCCGGCGTTCTCCATCGGGCCGCGGACCCCCTGGGCCCGGGAGATCCTGCTGGAGACCGGACACACTTACAGCTCCAGTGTCTACCCCATCCGCCACGATCACTACGGGGAGCCCGATGCGCCGCGCCAGGCCCACTGGCCGGATGGCCCCGGCGGTCTGTTGGAGATCCCACCGGCGACGTTGCGGGTCTTCGGTCGGCACCTGCCGGCGGGCGGTGGCGGGTATTTCCGCTTGCTCCCGTACCGCGCGTCGCGCGGTGCGCTGCGCTGGATCAGCCAGGTGGAGGGCCAGCCGGCGGTCTTCTACATCCACCCTTGGGAGCTGGATGCCGAGCAGCCGCGCATCCCCGGGATCGATCTGCGCACCCGGTTCCGCCACTACCTGAACCTGGGGCGTACCGAGGAGCGGCTGCGGTGCCTGTTCCGGGATTTGTCCTGGGATCGCATGGATCGCGTGTTCGCCGCCGAGCTGGCCGGCTCGCGGGACTGGCCGGCGGGCCAGGAAGTCGCGGCACAGGCGGTCTGACCCCTGGAAATGGAGGAGAATGCCACATGGCAGTGCGCGTAGCAGCGCTGGAGGACGGGGACGAGGCCCGCTGGGATGCCTTCGTACTGCGCTCGTCCGAGGCCACCTTCTTCCATCGCAGCGGCTGGGCGCGGGTCCTACGGGAGGTCTTCGGCCATGCCACGCAGTACCTCTTTGCCGAGCGCGACGGCGAGGTGGTAGGGGTCCTGCCGCTGGCCCGGGTGCGCAGCTGGCTCTTTGGGGACGCCTTGGTCTCCACCCCCTTCTGTGTTTACGGGGGCCTGGCTGCGGCCGACGAGGAGGCCCGCGCCGCGCTGGATGAGGAGGCGCAGCGGCGCGCGGAATCCCTCGGGGTGGAGCACCTGGAGTACCGCCACCGGGTTCCGGTCCATACCGACTGGCCGCGGCGGGACGACCTCTACGCCACCTTCCGCAAGGCGATGGAGCCGGACGAGGAGGCGAACTTTCAGGCCATCCCGCGCAAGCAACGGCGTATGGTCCGCCAAGGCATCAAGGCGGGGTTGCAGGCGGACTGGGAGACGGATCTGGATCGTTTCCACGATATCTATGCGCGCAGCGTCCACCGCCTGGGGACCCCGGTCTTCCCGCGCCGCTACTTCCACGCCCTTGCCGAGGTCTTTGGCGACGACTGCCGGGTGGTGACCGTCCGCCGCGAGGGCCGCCCGGTGACCAGTGTGCTCAACTTCTACTTCCGCGACGAGGTGCTTCCCTACTACGGGGGCGGGCTTGACGAGGCTAGGGAGGTGGCCGGCTACGACTTCCTCTATTGGGAGGTCATGCGACGGGCCTGCGCCGAGGGGTATCAACTCTTCGATTTTGGACGCAGCAAACGGGATACCGGCGCCTATCACTTCAAGCGCAACTGGGGGTTCGAGCCCCAGCCGCTGACCTACGAGTATCGGCTCTATAAACGACCGGATGTGCCGGATCACAATCCGCTCAACCCCCGCTATCAGCGGGCCATCCGGATCTGGCAGCGGCTACCCCTGGCGGTGGCCAATCGACTCGGACCGCTGGTGGTCCGCAACCTCGGCTGAGGAGGGGGGCGTGGGGGATATCCTCTTTTTGGTGCACCGGCTGCCGTGGCCGCCGAACAAGGGCGACAAGATCCGCTCCTACCATGTCCTGCGCCACCTGGCCCGCCACCACCGGGTGCACCTGGGGACCTTCGTGGACGATCCGGCGGACTGGCCGTACCTGGAGCAGGTACAGGCGTGTTGCGCCGATATCTGCGCCCGTCCCTTGCCCCGCCGCCGGGCCCAGTTGCGGGCGTTGAGCGGTCTGCTCAGTGGCGAGCCGCTGACGCTGCCCTGGTACCGGGACCGGGGGTTGGCGCGCTGGGTTCGCCGGATCCACGAGGCGGTTCCGCTCACCGCGGTGGTGGTGTTTTCCTCTTCTATGGGCCAGTACCTGCCTGAGGGGGACGACGGGCCGGTGCGGGTGGTCGATTTCGTCGACATCGACTCGGACAAGTGGCGGCAGTACGCCCAGCGGCGGGCGTGGCCGATGGCCTCGGTCTTTGCCCGGGAGGCGCGGCGGCTGCTGGACTACGAGCGGCGCCTGGCCGCGGCCAGCGATGCCAGCGTCTTCGTCTCGCCGTCGGAGGCGGAGGCGTTCCGCGGTCTGGCCCCGGAGGCGGCGGCCGCCGTCGTGCCGATGGGCAACGGGGTGGATACGGGGTACTTCGATCCGGGGGCGGTCGGTCCGAGTCCGTACCCCGAGGGGCAGCGGCCGCTGGTGCTCACCGGGGCCATGGACTACTGGCCCAACGTCGACGCCGCCTGCTGGTTTGCCCGGGAGGTCCTGCCGCGGGTGCGGGCGCAGGAGCCGACGGCCCACTTCTATATCGTCGGCAGCCGTCCGGCCCCGGCGCTGGCCGCCCTCGACGGGCAGCCCGGTGTCACGGTGACGGGCTTTGTCGATGACGTGCGGCCGTGGATCGGGCACGCGGCCGTGGCCGTGGCGCCGCTGCGGGTGGCGCGGGGTATCCAGAACAAGGTGCTGGAGGCCATGGCGCTGGCACGGCCGGTGATTGCCTCGCCGGAGGCGCTGGAGGGGCTGCAGGTGGATCTGGACGCCGAGGTGGTCCGCGCGGCCGCGGAGCCCGGGGTGATGGCCGAGGCCGTCTGCCGTCAGCTGGCGGCAGACAGTGAGGAGATCGGCGCGGCGGCTCGGCGGCGAATCCTGCAAGACTATACCTGGGAGCGGCAATTGACGCGGCTCGATCAGTTGCTGGCCGGCGGTACGCGCGCCGGCGTGCCGATGGAGGAGGTTTCTGCGGTGGGGGTGAGCCATGGACGCTGAGACGGCCTCCGCCGCTGGCGTGGGCCAGCGCTCGGCCTGGAAGCGGCACCTGGCAGCGCTGGCGGTCGCCGGGCTGGTTCTGGCGGTGGCGTTCTTCCCTACGTACCAGTCCATTGTCGGGATCTGGTCGCGCTCGGAGACGTTTGCACACGGCTTTCTGATCGTGCCCATTGTGCTGTTCCTGGTCTTCCGGCTCCGTCACGAGCTGGCCCGGGTGATGCCCGAGGTTCAGCCGCTGGCGCTGCTGCCGGTCCTAGGGCTGGTGCTCGGTTGGGTCCTCGGGGCCCTGGTGGACGTGGATTCGGTCCGCCACTTCGCCGCCGTCCTGCTGATCCCGGCACTGGTCTGGCTTGTTTTAGGCAATCGGGTGGCCTGGATCCTGGTCTTCCCCTTGGCCTACCTGCTCTTCGCGGTGCCCTTTGGGGACTTCCTGGTCCCGCCGCTGATGGATGTCACCGCCGATTTCACGGTCTGGGCGGTGCAGATGAGCGGTATCCCCGTCTACCGGGAAGGGCTCAATTTCGAACTGCCCACCGGTCGCTGGTCGGTGGTCGAGGCTTGCAGTGGCGTGCGCTATTTGATCGCCACCCTCGCCCTGGGTACGCTCTACGCGTACCTGGTCTACCGCAGCTGGACGCGTCGGCTGCTGTTCGTCCTCGCCTCGGCGCTGGTGCCGATCATCGCCAACGGCCTACGCGCCTATATGATCGTGATGATCGGCCATCTCAGTGGCATGGAGCTGGCGGCTGGGGTCGATCACCTCGTCTACGGTTGGATCTTCTTCGGCTTCGTCATTGCGCTGCTCTTCTGGATCGGGACCTTCTGGCGGGAAGACGATCCGGGAGACGCACAAGCGCGGCGGAGTGCTCGGGCCGCTGACGATGTGGTGGCTGGGGAAGGTCCGGTGCCATTCCGCGCCGGTGGCCGGCTGTGGTTGGTGGCTGTGACTGGCATCGCCCTGGTGGGCGGCGGGCCCTTGTATGCGCACTGGATGCATGAGCGCGACCTGGGTACCGTGACCGGGCTCCAGGCCGACGGTTGGGCCGCCTCCGGCTGGGAACCGGCCGAGATGAACGCCTGGTTGCCGGGCTATCGCCACGCCCGGGAGACAGCGTCGGAGAAATTCGTCGATGACGAGGGGATCCCGGTGGGCATCCACGTGGGTTACTACCGGGAGCAGCACCGCCACGGCAGCATGGTCGGCTGGGAGAACACGCTGGATGGGCGCGATCGCGACGGTTGGAGCCGTCGGGCCGCTGGCCGGGGCGAGGTGGACGGGTGGACCCGGCCCGCTCGGTATGAGCTCTCCGGCCCGGGCGAGCGGCTGCTGGTCTGGCGCTGGTACTGGGTGGATGGGCATCTGACGCGTAGCGCCCACGAGGTCAAGTTCCGCGAGTCCCTGTCGAGGCTGTTCGGCGGTCGGGACGACGCCGCGCTGCTGGTCCTCTACGCGCGCTACGATGCCGACCCTGCAGAGGTGGAGCCTGCCCTGCGACGTTACGCCGAGCAGGCGCTGCCCCGGGTGCTCGATACCCTTGAGGAGGTGCAGCGGCATTGAGTGTTGAGGGCGAACGATTGGCGAGGGATGGACGGGATCGGCGGCCGCTGGTGGTGCACATCCTCTATCGTTTAGACGTGGGGGGGCTGGAGAACATCCTCGTGGAGCTGGTGCGCAACAGCGCCCCGGACTCATACCGGCATGCCCTGGTCTGTCTGGCCGATTACGATGAGGACTTCCGCCGCCGCCTGCCGTCGGAGGTCCCGGTCTATGCGCTGCACCGGCCGCCCGGGTGGGGGATCGGCACCCTGGTCCGGCTCTACCGCCTGCTGAGGCAGCTTCGCCCGGATGTCGTGCACACCTCCAACCTCGCCGCCCTCGAGTGTCAGCCCGTGGCCGCGCTCAGCGGGGTCCCCGCCCGGGTGCACGCCGAGCACGGCTGGAACATCACTGATCTCCACGGTAGCCGCCATCGCTACCGGTGGCTGCGCCGGGTGTTGAGCCCCTGGGTTCACCGGCACGTGACGGTCTCCGGCCATCTGGCCGAGTACCTGGTCGAGCGGGTGGGGGTGTCACGGCAGCGGGTCCGCCACATCTACAACGGGGTGGATACCCGGCGCTATCGGCAGAGCGATGCGGACGTGGGGGCGGCATCGGAGGGCGCGCACCCCGTGGTGATTGGTACGGTGGGGCGGCTGTGTGCGGTCAAGGATCAGGGCACGCTGATCCGCGCCTTTGCGCGGTTGCTGGAGCATGCCCCGGCATCCCCGGCCCCGCGTCTGGTGCTGGTCGGCGGTGGCCCGGAGGCGGACACCCTGCGCGCCCTGGCCGACGAACTCGGCATCGCCGGGCAGGTCGAGTTCGCCGGCAACTGTCCGGCAGTGGCCGAGCGTTTGGCGGGGTTCGATGTCTTCGTGCTCCCATCGCTGGCGGAGGGCATTCCGGTAACCGTCCTCGAGGCCATGGCCAGCGGCCTGCCGGTGGTCGCCTCGCGGGTGGGCGGGGTGCCGGAACTGGTGCAGGACGGGGTCACCGGTACCCTGATCCCCCCGCAGGATCCGGAGCGGCTCAGCGAGGTGCTCCGGGGGTATCTGATCGATGCGCAGCGCCGCCGCGCCGAAGGGCGCGCCGGCCGGGAGCGGGCCGTGGCGCACTTCTCGCTGGAGACGATGGTGGCCGCCTACGAGGGGCTTTACCGTGAGCTGTTGCCCGGCGCGCCGGAGCATCTACCGTTGGCTGGAAAGGACTGATCCGCGGTGTGTGGGATTGCCGGCATTCTGGATCGTGGTCGCGGCGGGGGAGATCCGGGGCAGGAGGCCCTGATCCGGCGCATGACCGATACCCTCAGCCACCGGGGACCCGACGCCGCCGGGGTGCACTGTGAGCCGGGTATCGCTCTGGGGCACCGGCGGCTGTCGATCATCGACCGGGCCGATGGCCAGCAGCCGCTGACCAACGAGGACGGTCGGGTCTGGACCGTCTTCAACGGCGAGATCTACAACCACGCCTACCTGCGCGAGCGACTGCAGGGGCTGGGGCACCAGTTCCGCACACGCTGTGACACCGAGGTCATCGTCCACGCCTGGGAGGCCTGGGGGGAGGCGTGTGTCGAGCACTTCCGGGGCATGTTCAGCCTGGCGGTCTGGGATGGTCGGGAGCAGACGCTCTTCCTCGCGCGTGACCGACTGGGCAAGAAGCCGCTTTGCTACGCCGAGCTCGCCGACGGGCGGGTGCTCTTCGGCTCCGAGATCAAGGCGCTGCTCGCCTGTCCCGATCTGCCGCGGGATCTCGACGCATCTGCCGTGGAGACTTACTTCGCCTACGGCTACGTGCCGGATCCGCAGAGTATCTTCGCGGCGGTGTGTAAGCTGCCGCCGGGGCATACGCTCACGTTCCGCAGGGGCGAAGGGCAGGCGCAGCCGCGCTGCTACTGGTCGCCGCGGTTTACTGGCGACTCCGATCTGAGTCCCGAGTCGGCCGTCGAGGAGATGCGTGATCGGCTGCGCGAGGCGGTGTCCGTGCGCCTCGAATCCGAGGTCCCCCTGGGTGCCTTCCTCTCCGGTGGGGTGGATTCCTCCGCCGTGGTCGCCTCGATGAGTGAACTCGGCGGTCAGCCTGTAGACGCCTGCTCCATCGCCTTCGGGGATCCCCGCTACAACGAGGCGGATCACGCCCGCAGCGTGGCCACTCATTTGGGGCTCAACCACCACCTCTACGAGCTCAGCCCGGAACGTTTTGACCTCCTCGATGAGCTGGCGCTGCTCTTCGATGAGCCGTTTGCCGATCCCTCGGCGCTGCCGACCTACGAGGTCAGCCGGGTGGCCCGGCAGCACGTTACTGTCGCGCTCTCCGGGGATGGCGGCGACGAGGTGCTGGCCGGATACCGCCGGTACCGGGGGTACGCCCGCGAGGCGCAGATCCGTGATCGGCTGCCGGGCTCGCTGCGCCGCGGGCTCTTCGCCCCGTTGGCGCGCTGGTATCCCAAGGCCGACTGGGCGCCGCGGGTCTTTCGGGCCAAGGCCACCTTCGAGGCCCTGGCTGCAGACCCGGTGGCGGGCTATCTGCGCAGCGTGGCGGTGGTGGACGATGCGCAGCGTCAACAACTGTTCTCCGATCAACTGCGTGGCGAGCTGCAGGGCTACCACGCCGCGGAGGTACTGCGCCGGCACGCCGCCGACGCCCCGAGCCACGATCCGGTGGCCTTCGTCCAGTACCTGGATCTAAAGACCTGGTTGCCCGGTGACATCCTGACCAAGGTGGATCGGGCGAGCATGGCCCACGGCCTGGAGGTCCGCGCGCCTTTGCTCGATCACACTTTGGTGGAATGGGCCGGCGGGCTACCGACGGACTGTAAGATCCGCCAGGGGCAGGGCAAGTGGTTGCTCAAGCGGGCGGTGGAGGATTGGTTGCCCAGGGAAGTCCTCTACCGGCGCAAGCAGGGGTTCGATCTGCCGGTGGCGGAGTGGTTCCGCGGGCCGCTGCGGGATTCCTTGCGCCAGGCACTCCTTGGCGAGCGGCTGGCCGATAGCGGCTTCTTTGATGTCGACCGCCTGCAGGCGCTGCTCGATGAGCACCAGTCGGGGCGGCGCAACCACGCCCGCCCCTTGTGGGCGCTGCTGATGTTCGAGTCTTTCCTGCGCAGATCCCTGGAGCGCTGAGGTATGTAGGCCAGTTGGGCACACGGTCTGAAATCAACAAGGAATGTCGAGTGTGAGGATCCTCTACCACCACCGCACCCGGGCCGAGGATGCCCAGGGCATCCACATCCAAGCCCTCATCGAGGCCTTCCGCGCCCTCGGGCACCGGGTCGACGTGGTCGAGCCCGGTCCCGCCCGCCGTCGGCGGGCCAGCGACAGTCGGCCGGTGGCGAGCGCGTCGGGGCAGGCGACTGGGGGGGCGACGTCGGGCGTCGAGGACGCCGAGGGCACCCCGACGCTGGCCGGTCGGCGGATCCCCCATTGGCTCTATGAGGTGCTCGCCCTGGCCTACAACGTGCCGGCAGCGCTCATGCTGCTCCTGCGTTGCCTGCCCCGACGCCCGGATCTGATCTATGAGCGTTACGCGCTCTTCTCTTGCGCGGGTTTACTGGTGGCCCGGTGGATCCGGCGCCCGCTGGTGCTCGAGGTCAACGCCCCGCTGAGCCTGGAGTTGCAGGAGCACGGCGATCTTGTGCTGCGCGGCCCGGCGCAGCGGATGGAGGACTGGCTCTGTCGCGAGGCGACCCGGACCGTGGTGGTCAGCCATTCGATGGCGGAGATCTTCGCCGACCGCGGGGTCCCGCGGGAGAAACTGCTGGTTATGCCCAACGGGGTCGATAGCCGGCGGTTCCATCCAGCGGTGGATGGCTCGGCCGTGCGCAGCCGGTATGGCCTGGAAGGGTGCCGGGTGGTGGGGTTTGTTGGCTGGGTGCGGCCCTGGCACGGGGTGGATGGTCTGCTCACGGCCATGGCCGATCGCCTGCGGGGCGGGGCTGCCGAGCGGGTGCTGATTGTCGGCGACGGGCCGGCGGTCCCCGCATTGCGGCGTCAGGCCCGGGCCCTGGGGATCGAAAAGGCGGTGATCTTTACCGGGCCGGTGGCTCAGGAGGAGGTCCCGGCGCACCTGGCGGCGCTCGATATCGCCGTGCAGCCGGATGTGACCAGCTACGCTTCCCCCATCAAGCTCTTCGAGTACCTGGCCATCGGACGGGCTGTGGTGGCACCGGATCGGCCCAATATCCGCGAGGTGATCGAGGAGGGCGCCAGTGGTCGTCTGTTCCCGCCGCGGGACTGGGAGGCGTTAGGGGCGGTTCTGGCGGAGCTGCTTGATGATGCCGAGGCGCGGCACTCGCTGGGCGAGGGCGCTGCGGCGCGCATCGAGCAGGGGGGATATCGGTGGGTCGATAACGCACGCCGGGTCCTGGAGGCGGTGGACGACGGGAATCAGCGGCATGTCGTGGCGGGGGCCTAGGTCTGTGCAGGAGCCTTCCGGCTCGGATGGGGGTGCGGGCCCGCGGGTTGTCGTGCTCACCCGGGTCTACCCCAACGCGGCGCAGCCGACCTTCGGCGTCTTCGTCCAGGAGCGCATGGCCCGTGTTGCCCGGCACCTGCCCCTGGTGGTGGTGGCGCCGGTGCCCTGGTTCCCCGGGGAGGGACTGATCCGCTACTGGCGGCCCTGGTTCCGGCCCCGGGTGCCGCGCCACGAGCAGCGCGAGGGGATCGACATCCAACACCCCCGCTTTCTCTGCATCCCCGGGGTGGGCAAGAGCCTGGACGGGCTGTTCCAGGCGCTCGGGGTCCTGCCGACCCTGCGGCGGCTCCGTCGCGCCGGGCAGCTGGATCTGATCGATGCGCATTTTGTCTACCCCGATGGCGTGGCGGCGTGGCTGGCGGCGCGGTGGCTCGGTTGCCCCTACACCATTACGTTGCGCGGGACCATCCTGCGTATCTCGCGCACCCGGCTGGCGCGCTATCAGGCCCGCCGAGCGCTGCGCGGGGCGGCCCGGGTCTTCTCGGTCTCCGACTCGCTGCGCCAGGTTGCCCTGGCCATGGAGCCCGATCGCGTCCCGGTGGAGGTGGTGCCGAACGGGATCAACCTCGATCTCTTTTATCCGGAGGACCGGCGGGCTTGCCGTCAGGCGCTGGGTATCCCGGCCGATGCCCGGGTGCTGATCACGGTGGGGACGCTCAACGAGCGCAAGGGTTTCCACCGGGTCATCGAGCAGCTGCCGCAGATGCTCCAGGAGCAACCGGATCTTTACTATCTGGCCGTCGGCGGGGGGAGCCCGGACGGCAACGATGAGCGCCGTCTGCGGGCGCTGGCCGAGAAAAAAGGGGTAGCCGACCGGGTGGTGTTCACGGGTCCGGTCCCGCCTGAGCGGCTTCGTTACTGTTATTCGGCGGCCGATCTGTTCGTCCTGCCGACCCGTTTCGAAGGGTGGGCGAACGTCTTTCTGGAAGCCTTCGCCTGCGGCCTCCCGACGGTCGCCACCGATGTAGGTGGCAATCGCGAGGTCGTTTCCAGCGACACCCTGGGCCGGTTGGTACCGTTCGGGGATGGCCCGGCCCTGCGTCGGGCCATCCTCGATGCGCTGAGCCGGGAGTGGGATCATGCGGCGATCCTGGCATATGCCCGGCGGAACAGCTGGGCCGAGCGCATCCCGGTGCTGGTGGCGCGGCTGCAGCAGGCCGCGACTAGCCGATCAGCCCGCCCAACCCACCCCCGCTGTAGAGGCTGAGGGCACCGAAGAACGCGATCATCAGTCCGATAAGTGCCAGGGTGAAGACGGTGATCTCCCGGCGCTGACGGCGGTATCGGGTCGGGGTGCGGACGCGACTGACCACCCCGAGCACCGGTCGTCCGGTGAGCCCGGCCAGTTGCGCCGGGGCGGCCACCGTCCCGCGGATCTGCGAGATCAGGAAGGCGACGCCGGTACCAGCGCCGAGCCCGAGCAGGAGTACGCCACTGGCCAGCAGGGGGCGGTCCGGGGCCGCGGGGCTGTTGGGCCGTTGCGGTGGCTCCAGGACCCGGAAATCCACCGCCGCGGTCTCGGTCTCCACCGTGCCGGTGAGCACCGCGCGTTCCCGAGTACTGAGCAGTTGCCGGTAGCTCTGTTGAAGGACCTCTCGATCCCTTTCCAAGGAGGCGAACCGGGATTCGATGGCGGGCACCTCGTCCACTAAGGCCTCAAGATTGGCCACGCGGCGCTCGTGTTCCCGTACCCGGGTGTCCATGGCGGCGGCCCGGCTCTCGGCCTCGGCCAGGGCCAGGCGCAGTGGGTTGTCGACGCCGGAGAGCTCCAGGCCGCCCTCGCTCATGGCGAGCTCGACGTTGTTGCGCCGCTCCTCCTCCAGGTCCTCGAGGATACGCCGCGTCTGCACGACGTCCGGATGCGAGTCGGTGAAGTGCCGGCGCATCTCATCCAGTTGCGATTGCAGGCGGCTGATCCGTTCATCCAGGCGGGGGTCGCTGAAAGTGCTCTCGGGTGGCAGGGAACTGCGCCCCTCGTCCAGACGCGCCTTCAGAGTCTCCACCCGGCGCAGGTGCTCCTCACGCTCCAGGCGGGTCTGCTCCAGCGCCTCCCGGGCCCGCTGCAGGCGTGCGTAGTAGTCCCCGCCGACCCTGAGCAGGGCCACGTGCTCCCGCTTGAAGGCCTCGATCTCCTCTTCCTTGTCGCGCAGCAACTGGGCGTAGCGCGCCAATTGCCGCTCGATGAAGTTCTGGGAGCTGAGCAGGTCGGTGCGGGAGTCGCCGAGTCCTCGCTCCATGAAGAGGTTGGAGGTCTCGCGCACCACCCGGTAGGCGACCTCCGGATCCCGGTGCGCGAAGGAGATGGTGTAGATGTTGCCACGCCCCTGGCTGCGCAGCTGGATGCCACCTCGCAGCGTGTTGATCAGGGCCTGCTCGTTGTCCTGGCCGAGGAGGACATCCAGGTCCGACTGCCGGGCGATCTCGCGGAGGTTGTCGTTGCTCAGCAGGGTTGCGGACATCATCCGCATGCGCTGATCGGTGTCCGGGCGGACGGTCATGCCGCGCAGCAGCGGGTCGAGCACGGACTGCGTGTTGACGTAGACGCGGCTGGAGGACTGGTAGACGTCGGGGAGGGTGTGGATGTAAGCCCAGCCGCCCAGGCAGATGACCCAGGCGAACGGAATGATCCACCAGCGGCGATGCCAGATCGCGCGCAGGTACTGAATGATGTCCTTATAAAGCTGCTCCAGCCCCACGGCCTGCTCCCCCACGTCGGACCTCGGCCTGCGGGCCGAGTCGCGGCGGTTCCCGCAACCGCCTCAATAGGGGAGTATAGCCTCCGTACCCGAAATGGGGGAGGCCAAAATCAGGAAGGCGATCAACCTTCCGCCGGCTGGTAGCCGGCGGAAGGTGACTGGTTCCCTCGAGAGAGGACGCGTTACTTGTCCTCGTCCCCGGGGGAGGCCTTGTCGGAGAGCTTCTGCGAGTACTCACCGAGCACTGGCACCTCCCAATCCTTGCTCTGGAAGGCGTTGAAGGCCATGAACAGCAGGCCGATCAGACCCACCCAGAACACCAGGGGCATGCCGGCGAAGGCGGCGTTGAGGATCGCCACGCAGATCCAGACCACGGCGATGACCGCGGAGATCGCCAGGGACTGTGCGGCATGGAAGCGCACGAACGGGTCCGCGCGATCGAGCAGCAGGAAGATCGCCCCCGTAACGGGACCGCCGACGTAGGAGAGGCCGGCTGCGAAGTGGCGCGGCAGCCCGGAGTTGCCGAGGAAGGCCTCGGCGCTATCGCTGCTGCTCTTGCCGGAATCGGAAGCCGCCGAGCTCGCCGTTGTGGAGCTGCTGGTGGTCGAGGCGGAGCTGCTCGCCTTGCTGCTGGCAGTGCTGCTCGTGCCCTTGCCGGCACTGCCCTGCTCGGCAGCGGTCTCCACCGTGCCGGACTTGGCAGCTTCGGACTTGGCGCTCTCGGACTTGGTGGTGCCGGCCTTGGCCGTGCTACCCGTGGATTTGGTGGTGCTGCTCTTGGTGCTCGTTTCCGAGGTTTTCTTGGTCGATTTGTCGTTCATGTCCTCGCTCATTCTGGACACCTCCATGAAAAAGCCCGATCAGGGCGAATCATACCCCCGGCCCGTCGTTACAATACCGAGGAGCGATAACCTCCGCAAACCGCAGTTCCGGGCCGCCCCCTGTTGATTCCCGCGGGTAACCACCATTGCGCGCGGCCCATCGGTTGCCTTTGTGCAACAGGATGTTAGGCGAAACCCGGGGGGTTCCACTGATCCATCATGCGCTCTCTTGCCACATCCAATCGTTTCGACATCAGCGCCGAAAAGCGTTTCAGAATCTGATATCCGAAAGCCGGATCCGCCTCGCAGCGCGCTATGATTGCAGCGCCGTCGAACTCCAGCAATTCGGTTTTATCCTCGGCGCGGGCGTTGAAATTCCAGCGGTACGGGGGAATCAGCCAGGACCAGCCAAGGATCTGATCGGCCCCCAGGTGCTGGACCTCCAGCGTGGGCCCGCTGATCGCCGGGACCTCGAGCACGACATCACCGGAGCGGATCAGGTAGAAGGCGCGCGCGGCGTCGCCGTGGCGGAACAGCACCTCATCCCGCTCCAGGGTGCGAGGGCTGGCGCATTCGGCCAGGAACTCCACGTGGGCGCGCTCCAGCCCCTCGAAGAACTCCTGATCGGACAGGATGTTGGCAATCGTTGCGGGCATGGTGCGTGCCTCCTGGGGCGGATGGTCCGCCGCCGCCGGCCCCGCGCCCGGCCGATCGACGGGAACGGCTCAGCTTGCAATCCGCGATGGCTCCGGCCATCGGCGCTCTTCGCGCTCCCCACTGTAAAGGTAATCGCGTGTCAAAGGCACTGCGTCTTGCTGCCGCGCCAGCTGCAGCTGCAGGACCATCATGCCGCGCCAGCGGAAGGCGGCTTCGCTGACCGCCAGGTAGAATTCCCACATGCGGCAGAACGACTCACTCTTGGCAGCGGCCACGCGTCCGCGGATGCGCTGGAAGCGTGCCTGCCAGTTGGCCAGGGTGTAGGCGTAGTGCAGCCGGAGGACCTCGATGTCCGTGGTGCGAATGCCCACGCGCTCCACCGAACTCATGACCTCGGAGGTGGCCGGGATATAGCCGCCGGGGAAGATGTAACGCCGGATCCATGGGTTGGTCACGCCGGGCGGATTGAAGCGCCCGATGCTGTGGACCAGTGCCACACCGTCTTCGGTGAGCAGTCGGCGGATGGTGTCGAAGTAGGTGTCGTAGAAGGGCACCCCCACGTGCTCGAACATGCCGACACTGACGATGCGCTCGAACGGTCCGGTCACGTCGCGGTAGTCCTGCAGCCGGATCTCGACGCGGTCGGCCACGCCCGCCTGCCGGACGCGTTCCTGCGCCAGGCGCTGCTGCTCGCTCGACAGGGTTAGGCCCACCACTTCGACCTGTTCATGGCGGGCCAGGTGGATCGCCATCGAACCCCAGCCACAGCCGATATCGAGCACGCGGTCGCCGGGCCGCAGGCACAGCTTGCGGCGGATGTGGGCGGCCTTGGCGCGCTGCGCCGACTCGAGGTCCATGTCCGGATCCTCGAAGTAGGCGCAGGAGTAGTGCATATCGGCGTCCAGGAAGTTCTGGAACAGCCAGTCGTCCAGGTCGTAATGGGAGGCGATGTTCCGCCGCGCCGCGGCCGCCCGGTTCCACTGTTGCAGCGGGCGCGCGGCCCACAGCAGCCAGGCCTTGACGCCGCGGGCGCGTGGTGGCGGGAAGTTGTTCAGCAGCACCTCGAGGACGCCGAGCAGCCCGCCTTCACCGGGGCTCCAGTCGCCGTCCATGTAGGTCTGGCCGAGCATGAACTCCGGATCGAGGGCGATGCGCCGCAGGGTGCGCCGGCGGTGGATGTGCATCACCCCGTGCGGCGGGCCGCCGTCCCCGTAGGCGCACTGCTCTCCGTCGTCATAGCGCAGCTCCAGGGTCCCGCGACGGATTCGTCGACCAAGTCGTTGTTCTACCCATTTCATCGACACGACTCCATGATGTCTGTCTGGGCGACCCGGTTCCGGAGGCCGGACACACGGCACTCCTCCCAGTTTGGCTCAGGAATCCAAGGGTGTTGCAGGGGGTGGCCGGGACGCAGGCGCGCACCCCCGTGCGCCGTATCGCCGCGCCTAGCGGCGCAGTGCGCGTCGGGCGCGGACGAGGCTGCGGTACCAGTCGCGCCGGGGCAGCGGCACCGGCGTCGGGCGGCGGCTGAGCAGGCTCACCTGGCTGGCCTGCTCGCTGAGCTGTTGCCCGCGGGAGATGGTCGCCAGAACCCGCTCGCGGGCGCCGTAGGTCTCGGTCAGGAACCGCCTCCCGTCCTCGGTGAGTTCCACGTGGTAGTGGCGGACCAGGGCAAGTGCCAGCTGCTCAGCGGAGCGGCTCAGGTCCTCTTCGACGCTGGCGGCCATCGCCTCGCCGAGGTCGCGTTTCTCCCGGGCGCTCATGCCCGGCTCGAGGCCGCCAAGGTAGCTCGCGTTGGTGGCCCCCAGGCCGCGTTGGACCTCGGGCCGGGAGAGCTGGATGTGCGGTTCCAGGGCCAGCGCGGTCTCAACGGCCAGGTGCCGGGCTCGGTGGGGGGTCAGATCGCGCACCTGCTCGCGGGGGCGGCGGGGCTGCGCGTCGCTGCGCAACCACTCCAGCCCTTCGTCGCGCAGGTGACGCATGATCTGCTGGCAGACGGTCTGCCGGGCGTCTTCGTCCAGGGCGACCGTCCGCTCGACGATGCGCAGGCCCCGGCCCCCCCGGCTGGTGCGCAGTCGCTGCGGATCCCCGGGCAGGGTTCCGGCAAGGTCGTTCCAGCGCTCGGTGGCCTTAAGCAGTTCCGCGTGGGCAGTGCCTAGGGTGACCAGGGCCTCTCGGGCCGAGCGGTACAGCGACAGCGCCGTGCCCAGGGTGTCCGCGGTGCGTGCCAGGCGCTCGCGGCTGGCCCGGTCCAGGGCCCGGCGTTGCTCCAGGGCCTGCAGACGGTCGATGCGCATCTGCAGGTCGTCCATGGCGGCCATGACGCGTTCCAGCAGTTTATTGGAAGGCAACTCTTCGGGGACCAGCTCGTAGGGCAGGGCGTCGGCCTCGATCAGCCAGGCGGCGAGTGCGCGGATGCGGTTGTCGCTGGCGGCCTGGGCCAGGCGATAGCGGCTGCGTGCGGTCTCCAGGGTCTCCAGGGCGCGGGCAAGCTGCCATCGCCCGCGGTAGGTGAACGTGAGGATGGGGATCTCGCGGCCGTTGATCAGCTCGAAGGCCAACCCGAGCATGTCCTCCACGTCGCCCATGGTGATCAGCAGCGGGTTATCCTCCTCGAAACCCGCCAGTACGCGTTCGATAAAGGCCTCGTTGCGCGCGATGCCGGCTCGCAGCTGGGGCACTTCACCGAGGAAGCGCTCGCGCAGGGCGCTGGCGGCCAGTGGGGCCTCCGGCCGGATCTGCTGGTACGCGGTATCGAAGAGTTCCTCGTGCTGGGCGTTGAGGTCCCGGATGCGGGTGAACAAGCCCGAGCGGCGGTAGCTCTCAATACGCGCGAGGACCTCGCCGAGCTGGCGATCGCCGGTGAGGTCCTGGCAGGCCAGGCCGATCCCGGCCGGTGAGAGGTCAACCCGGCGCAGGAGCTGGCGGGCTGCTTCGCTGCGGCGCGCCTGGCCGCTGAGGCCGGCCACATGAAGATCCCGGCTGGCCAGGATCAGGTCGCCGAGGTGATCGATGGTGCTGGATACATCGGCCTGGGCGCGTTCCTGGGCTGGCCCCCAGGTGCTGTCGTAGACGATCTTGGCCAGCAGGCCGATCAGGCCGGAGAGGATGGTGAAGGTCGTGAAGTAGATCAGCAGCTGGGTGTGGGGGGGATGACCGTAGGCGACCCAGTAGCCGCCGGTCAGCCCCAGGCCGGTGACCGGGCCGGCGGTCCAGGCCAGGCTGAGCAGCGAGCGGGAGATGCGCACCCGGCGCACGGCGCGGGACCATTGCTCCAGGCGCTCATTGGCCTCCCGATCCAGCGAAACGCCACGAGGCTGCTCGTCAGCTGACGAACCGTCGGGCGGCTTTTTCTTCCAGCGCAGCAGCGACACCGGGGCGACTTAGCGGAATTTCCGCTCGTACTCTTCGAGCAGGGGCGCGGCCAGATCCAGCGGGATGGCGTAGCTGATGCCGCTGGGCTCGCGTACGGCCGCCTCGCGCCCGCCCTGGACAAAGACCTTGTTGAGCACCGCATAGACCTGCCCGGTGGCCGTGTCGTAGACCGGGCTGCCGCTGTTGCCCGGGTAGGCGGTGCCGTCGAGCTGGAAGACCATCGGCGGTTGCTCGCGGCGCAGACGGGCGACCTGGCCGGGATCGAGCTGGTCATCGCGCTGCGCGGGCAGCGCCAGCGGGGTGCGGGCCGAGATGATCGCGGTGTGCGTGACGGGGTAGAAGCCGATGACCATGCCGATGGGGAACCCGGTGTAGGCCACCTGGTTGCCGGGGCGCAGATCGTCGGGGTTGCCCAGGCTCAGTGCCGGCAACGGATCGCCGTCGATGCGCAGGATGGCGAGGTCGTGGGCCCGCGAGTGGGCCACCGTCTCCGCGGCACGGACCTCCGGCGAGCCCGGTTCACCAACCAGCACGATCAGTTGTTCGCGCCGTTCCTCATCCAGGCGCTCGGGCAGTACATGCTGGTTGGTCAGCACTGCCTTGCCATCCGCGATCACGAAGCCGGTGCCGCGGAAATCGACCCGCGGGTTGCGGGTCGGCGCATGGGTGCCCACGCCAACCACGGACGGGGCGATGGTCTCGATCGTATCCGCGAGTTGATCCGCGGCTTGGCTGGCGGGTGTTACGGCATAGGCGAGGAGCAGCATGGCAGCGAGGCTGAACAGCCAAGTGCGGTCAGCGCGGCGGGGGCTTCGCGTCATCCTTGCTGGCTCCCAAGAGGGTTTTATGAACGTTTGAGCGGACGCATCGTCTACCGTCGAGCAAAGCCGCCGCGGGTAGCATAACACCTGGCTCGAACGAGGCGAGGCACGACTAGACTCAGGATAGCGCATACACGCGATTGCTGACCCAACCGCTGAGGTCGCCCGCCGTGAACAAACTGACTGGACTGCGTCTCGGCCTCCTCTTCGGGGACCCGCGTCTGCCCTACGCCTACGGCCCCTACGGACGGATCGGCCCCGAGGAGCTGGCGGCGGCGGAGGAGGCCAAGCGAGTGCTGGCGGCCCTGCCCGGAGTGAGCCTGCGCGTTTTCGATGACCACGAGCGGCTGATCGATGATCTGCGTGACCATCCGCCGGACCTGGCGGTGAACTTCTGCGACAACGGTTACCGCAACCGCCTGGAACTCGAGGCCAGCATCCCGGCACTGCTGGAGATGCTCGCCATCCCCTACACCGGGACCACGGCTACGGCCATGGGGCTGGGGCGGGACAAGGGGGCGGTGCGCGCCCTAGCCGCCGGACTGGGGGTGGCGGTGCCTGAGGAGTGGCTCATCGATCTGCGCGACCCGCGCCCGGTGGTGCCGAAGCGCTACCCGGTGCTGATCAAGCCGAACGACAGCTGCGGCAGCATCGGCATGGAGCCCGATTGCGTGGTGCGGGACGCCCGTCAGGCGCGGGCCTATCTGGGTCGTCTGGCTGGATCCGGGGTGGTCTGGGCGCTGGCCCAGGAGTTCCTCCCCGGGGCGGAGTACACGGTGGGGCTGGTCGGCAACCCGGCCACCGGGCTGTCGGTCCTGCCGCCGCTGGTCGTCGACTATTCGGCGCTGCCCCTGGAGCTGCCGCCGATCCTCTCCTACGGCTCCAAGACCGACCCCGAATCCGCCTACTACCGGTCGCTGCGCTTCGCCCCGGCGCAACTCGACGAGGCCAAACGGGTCGGGCTCGAGCAGGCCGCGCGGCAGCTGTTCGCGCGGCTGGGGGCGCGGGACTATGCGCGGGTGGATTTCCGTGAGGATGCCGAGGGGAAGCCGCGGCTGCTCGATTTCAACAACCACCCCTCCTGGGGGCCGGAGGGGAAACTGGCGATGATGGCCGGATATGCCGGCTTCAGCTACGCCGAACTCCTCGGGCAGATCGTCCAGGCCGCCGTGGAGCGCTACGCCTCCGGGGGGCGGCCGCTTGGTAGCCCGGTCTAGAGCAGCTGGCGCGGGATCCACTCGTCGTAGTCGCGGTGGAAGATGCGTGCCCCGTTCTCGAAGACCTCTAGCTCGGCGCTGACCCGGAAGTGTTCGGCGGTAGCATTCATGCGGGTCTGGCAGGTCACCCGCACGTCCCAGTCCTCGCGGTGTAGGCGGGCATCGAGGTCGATCAGGGCCTGGGCCGACAGGGGATCGGTCTCGTTGATGCGGAAGGTGCGCCGGATGGTGTGGCCGACGGTGAGATCGATCTCCTCGAGCCGCGCCAGGGCAGCACCCTCCAGATCGGCGGCGTCGCCGAAGGTGCTGTAGATCGTCTCGTTGGTGGTCAGATCGTGCGCTACCGTGCGGTGCGGATCGACCCACTCGAGTGCCGTGGGTTCGGCGCCGGGGCCGCGCTCAGGCGGTGCGAAGGGGGCCAGGGATCGATCCAGGGCGCTGGGCGGGCGTTCCGGGAGCTCGAGGGTGCTGGCCCCGGTATGGACCGTCAGGGCCACGGGCTCGGGCGAAGGCCAGATCAAGGGCCAATAGGTGGTGGAGATGCTGAGCCGCAGGGTGTGGCCGGCCGGGAAGGCGTAGGCGATGTCGTTCAGGGTGATCCGCACCCGGTACCGCTCGCCGGGCTCGAGCGGTCGCGGCTGCTCGTGGCCGTCGCGATGGCAGAGGTTCAGCGCCCCGTAGCTTACCCGGGATGAGGTGCCGTCCGGGGCGACGTCATTGAGGCGAATCACCGCCATCGCCACCGGGCGGTCCACGGACAAGACCAGGTCCACCCGGGGTGCACCAAGGATCTCCAGCCGCCGGGGGAGCGGGTCCGAGTCGAAGACCAGGGACTTGCCGTCATCCTCGCGCTGGTCCAGGGGGCCCTCGCCCTCGGCCCCGTAGCCGTAGAACTCGCCGCCCTTGAGCCCGGTGGTTTGCGGCGAGCGCACGCGCACCGCGTCCTCGGGATCGTCCGGCGTCTCACCCAGGGCGCCGACGTTCAGGTGCCATCGGCGGGCCTGGATGCGCGGCGAGGGCCATTCGGTCTCGGCCACCCAGCGGCCCGGTCGGTACTCCAGATACGGCGAGGGCGGCACCCACTCCTCCAGCCAGACCCGCAGCATGGGCTCGTCCATGATCCCCGTCTCGATGCCCTTGAGCCAGTGGTCCCACCAGCGCACGGCCTCCTGGAACATGCCGATCCGCGGCCCGGGCACCGCGGCGTGGGGAAAGGCATGGGGCCAGGGGCCGATCAACCCCTTGCGCGGCGCGCTCAGGCCGGCCATCAGCCGCGGGATGGCGTTGACATAGCCATCCGACCACCCGCCCACGGCGTAGACGGCGCATTCGATGGCTGCGTAGTCCTCGCAGACCGAGCCGTGGCGCCAGTAGCCGTCACGATGGGGGTGCTGGAGCCAGACCGCCGGGAACAGGCGCAGGCTGTCGAGTCGCTGCTGCCACTGTTCGCGCCAGTTGGCGCCGGCGATGGCCGGGTCCGGTGGCCAGGCCGCCAGGCTGAAGAAACTCGAGCCCCAGGTCAGGTTCTCATTGAGCAGGCAGCCGCCCTTGTAGTGGGCGTCATCGGCGTAGCGGTCGTCGGTGGAGCACATGGTGAGGATGGCGCGCAGTCCGGGTGGACGCCGGGCGGCGACCTGCAGGGCGTTGAACCCTCCCCAAGAGAGGCCCATCATGCCGACGTTGCCGTCGCACCACGCCTGTTCGCGGATCCAGGCGATGGCGTCCACCGCATCGTCCTGTTCCTGCTCCAGGTATTCGTCGAGCAGCACCCCCTCGGAGTCGCCGGTCCCGCGCAGATCCAGGCGGATGGAGGCGTAGCCGTGGCCGGCGAAGTAGTGGTGCAACGGCTCGTCGCGCAGACGGGTGAAGTCGCGCTTGCGGTAGGGCATGTACTCGAGCACCGCGGGGACCGGGGAGCGCTCCGCGTCCTCGGGCAACCACACCCGCGCCGCCAGGCGGACCCCGTCGCGCATCGGGATCCACAGGTTCTCGATGACCCGGATGTTCTGCGGGAACGCCTCGACGATGCGCATGGTTCAGTCGTGGCCCCGGTTGTGCCCGGCGAAAGCCGGTTCCATCCGCCCCGCTGCCGGACGCAGGCCATCCAGGCCTGCCTCAAGCAACCGTTCGGTGGTGCGCACCAGGGTTCGCGCCACCCGGCAGGTGGTCTCGAGGGAGACGGATTCATTGGGTGCGTGGGCCTGGTCGATGTCCCCGGGGCCGTAGATGACGGTCGGCACCCCGGCCAGGCGAACCCAGCCGGACATGTCGCAGCCGTAGGGGGCTGCGGCGATGCGCGGCTCCTGGCGGAACTCTTCCTCGGCGCACTCGGCCAGGGTGCGCACCAGCGGGTGGTCGGCGTCGGTCTCGGCCGAGCCGAAGCCCGAGGCCAGACGCCGAATCTCCGGCGGGTTGCGGGATAGCCAGGGGTCGTCGTGGATCGCCTCGGCGATGGCGTGGCGAAACCGGGCCTCGGCCTCGTCGATGGTCATGCCCAGGGGGACCCCGACGCGGACCTGGGCCTCCAGCGAGTCCATCACCGAGGACGACCAAAGCCCGCCGCGGATGACCCCGACACTGGTGGCGTAGGGCAGCGGGTGGACGGTCATCAGCGGGTGCTGCTCGGCGGCGTTCAGGGCCTGCTCGTCGGCCCGCATGGCCTGGTAAAGGGTGATGAAGTGATCCAGGGCGCTCTCGCCCTGCAGGCGCTTGCTGGCGTGGGCCGATTTGCCGGGTACGCGGATGCGCAGGGACATGGCCCCGGCGTGGGCGATGACCAACTCCGGGATGCCGTGCTGCACCGTCGGTTCGGGGATAATGCAGGCATCGGCGCGCCAATTGCCGCGGATGGCCGCCAACGTGCCGAGCCCGCTGTCCTCTTCAGCCGGGACCGCGGCGAAGATCACCCGCCCCGGGAAGTTGCGCCCCCCTTCGGCGAAGGCCTCGAAGGCGGCCAGTGCGGCCACGAGGCCGGCTTTCATATCCGACGCGCCGCAGCCGAAGACCCGGTCGCCCCGGGTGACCCCGGAGAAGGGCTCGTCCTGCCAAAGGCCGTAGTCGCCTGGCGGTACCACATCCACATGCCCGGTGAGCAGCACGCTGGGACCGGGCTGATCGCCCCGGACCACGCCTACCACCACCGGCGCCCAGGCCCGCTCGACCTCGTGGCCTGGGTAGCGGGGATCGCGCTGCAGTGAGGCGATGCCATCGTTCCAGTAGTCGATCTCAGCGTCGTACTGTTGCAGCCAGTTGGCGATGCGAGCGACCGCCCCATCCTCCTCGCCAGTGATCGAGGGGATGCGGATCAGGGAGACCAGTCGCTCGTGGATGCGCGCTTCGTCGAGGTAGGCGGTACGGCGGACCATGCGTGCTCCGCGGTTTCGGGGGCTACCATGGAGTATATGCACCTGAGACCGACTTCACCCGACGATCTTGCTTTCGTGCGCGCCGTGGAGGGCGCCACGGAGAACGCCGCATTCGTCGAGCAGTGGACCGTGGCCGAGCACCAGGCCTGCATCCACGCCCCGGGCTGCGCGCACTGGATCCTGGAGGCCGGGCGGCCGCGGCGGGCGGTTGGGTATGCCATCCTGCAAGACGTGGATCACCCCGACGGCGTAGTGATGCTGCGCCGGATTGCCATTGCTGGCAAGGGCCGCGGTTACGGCCGCCGGGCGGTGCGGGCCTTGATTACGCACGTCTTCGCCGAGCTGGGGGCGCAGCGCCTGTGGCTCAGTGTGCTACGCAGCAATCGCCGGGCGCTGCGCCTGTACCGCGACCTGGGGTTCGTCGATGACCCACGAGGCTTGCCGGCTCCCGGCTCGCGCATCCTGATCCTGGAGCGCCCGGCGGCCCGTCAGTAGTTGGTTTCTAAAGGCTCCGAGAAGCGAAAATCGAGCTGCTCCATGATGGACCGGAACTTGTCGTGGAGGTGCTGTTCGTCCTCGCCACCGATGAACAGCTCGGCGATCTCGTAGCTGTAGCTGTCCTGCCCGCGCAGCTCGGAGAGCTGCGTCCCCTCGGCGACCTGGATGTGGATGGACAACTCCGGGTGGGTGCGTTGCAGGGCGTGGATCTGCTCGGCATCGGGGACCCGCAGCACGCGGGCGTCCCCGTAGACGCGGGGCATGAACTTGGCCGCCATGGGGAAGCGGCCCTCTGGCCGCGGAAAACGCGGGCGCCGGCCCAGGCTGATGTCGATGGCGACCTCATGGTGGGAGGCGCCGGTGGCGATCTCGAAGATCGGGCAGTGGGACTTGGAGATCCGTGGATTGACCTCGAGCAGCCAGATCTTGTCCACGTCCTCGTCCCAGAAGAACTCCATGTTGAACGGCGTCTGGTCTAGCCCGATGTGCTTCAGCAGTCGTCGGGCGTAGTCCTTCATCCGCTCCTGGACGGGGATCGGGAGGCTGGAGGGGTACTGGTAGCTAACGAAGCTGACCTGGTTGGCTCCGCGCAGGGAGTCCAGGATGGCGTAGACGACGACCTCGCCGTTGAAGACGTACCCTTCCAGGGTGCAGAGCCGGCCCTGGATAATGCCCTCGGCCAGGGCCGTCGCGCCGCTGCCGGACCCCGGCAGCCGCTCCGGGTGCTCAACGCGTTCGGTGAACGCCTGGAACGGTTCGGCGAAGACCGGGATGCCCCGGGCGATGGCATCGATGGCCGCCCGGAACTGGGTGTCGCTCTCCACCCGGAAGCCGAGCAGGGACGAGAAGGCCACCGCCGGTTTCAGCCAGAACGGGTAGGGCAGCTTGAGCGTGGCCAAGGGGTCGTCGGCGTACGGATCGATGGCCTGGAACGGCGGGGTGCACTCCGGCACCGCCGCCTCGCAGGCCAGCCGGTTCCAGTATTTGTGCTCGCAGAGCAGCACGCTTTCCAGCGACGGGGTGGGCAGGCCGTATTCACGCCTCAGGACCGGCAGGATGGAGGTCGTCGGAAAGTCCCAGTGGCCGATGATCGCGTCCACCCGCGGTGCCTGGTCCAGAGTGCGGCGGGCCTGATCCAGGATGGCGGGGATGTCGTAGCGCTTGGGGAGGACGATGGCGCTGTAGTCGGCCAGCGGGTGGAAGGCGTAGTTCGCACTGCCTCGTACGCTGTTCAGGTGCTGGAGATGGAAGTCGTCGAGCCCGACGACGAAGATCTGCTTGCGATCGTCCATGGCGACCCTCAAACGGACGTGCCCCATTGCACGGTTCCCTAGGAGGGAGCGTAGCCGAGAATCGCTGTGTTGCAGCGGTCAGCCGTCGTCGGCCGCCTCGATGCGTTCGAGCCGGGTGCGCTGGGCGTGGTGCTCGCTGCGACGGTCGACGGTGCGCACGGGCAGGCCGGCCCAGCCCTCCGCCATGTACCAGCGCACCGCCCGTTGCTGGCCCGGCTGCTGGCGGGTGAGACGCACCGTGCGAAAGGTGCCCGGGTGTGCGCGCACGGTCTGCCGGCCCTCCACCCGGAAAACGACCTCTTCCACCTCACCCTGCTCATCGACCACCTGGTGGCTGATCTGCGTATGGCGCGTCCCCTCCAGGGCCTCTTCCATGACCTGCCAGCGGTGGGTCAGCGGGTCGAGTGCATCCGGGGGCACGGCGATCTCGTCCGCCTCGACAGCGGCCTCGTCATCGGTGAAGCGCGCCGCCAGGGTGACTTCCTCTTCCGCGTCCTCGAAGGCGGTCTCGGGGTCATACGCCTCGTCGGTCTGGAAGACGGTCGCGGTGCGGACCTCGTAGGTCTCTGGGCGGGCGACATCGCCCTCGAGGGTGCCCTCGCTGATCTCCCGGGTGCGGCGGATGCGCCGATCCCCCGGGTGGTCGGCCTGGGCCGGGCGCTGGCGGTGTTCGCGGATGCGCTCCAGGCGGAAGGTGTCGTCCGCTTCGAAGTCCCAGGTCAGGGTTTCGTAGCCGCGCCACTGCCCCCCGTCCTGGATCCAGTAGCGCGCGCTCCCGCTCTCGGGCAGTTCACCGGCGGCGGCGATGGTGGAGCCGAAGCCGACCAGTACGGCGGCTGTAACACCGAGGCGGTGGCGTAACCGGGCGGGCTTGATAGCAAGCATGGGCTGCGTCGTGTCGGTTTGCCTGTCCCTGTTGTCGGCAGGTGGAGGGTGGGGATGAGGGTGCGAGTTGACGCCGGGATCAGGAGTGCGCACAGTCAGTCGGGATGTTGCACCGCGGCGCGCGGGTGCGCGCGACGCCAATAGAGGGGTAGGCATGAAGATCCTGGTCACAGCCAAGCGGGTGATCGATTCCACCGTCCGGGTGCGTGTGCGCCCAGACGGCTCCGGCGTGGACACGGCCAACGCCAAGATGGCTATGAATCCGTTCGACGAGACGGCGGTCGAGCAGGCGGTCCGGTTCCGGGAAGCGGGTGCGGCCAGCGAGGTGCTGGCGGTCACGCTGGGGGATGCGGGCAGCGAGGAGGTGTTGCGCACTGCCCTGGCCTTCGGCGTCGACCGCGCGCTGCGGGTGGAGAGCGACAACCCCTTGGAGCCCCTGGCGGTCAGCCGGGCGCTGGCGGCGCTGGTCGAGCGTGAGCAGCCCGACCTGGTGCTCATGGGCAAGCAGGCCATCGACGACGACAGCAACCAGGTGGGGCAGATGCTGGCGCAGCACCTGGGCTGGGGGCAGGCCACCTTCGCTTGCGCCATCCACCCCGAGGGTGAGGAGTTGCAGGTGACCCGCGAAGTCGACGGCGGGCGGCGCACCGTCGCGGTGCGGCTGCCGGCGGTGGTGACCACCGAGCTGGATCTCAATCAGCCGCGCTACATCAAGCTGCCGAACATCATGAAGGCCAAGAAGAAGCCGATTGACCGGATATCGCTCGACGACCTGGGAGTGGACGGGGCCTCGCGCTTGGAGTTGCTCGGGGTCGAGGAGCCGCCGCCGCGGGCAGCGGGTGAGCGCGTGGCGAGTGTGGCCGAGCTGGTCGACCGCCTCAAGAACGACGCACAGGTGATCTGAGATGAGTGTGCTGGTCTTTGCGGAGCACGACGGTGCCGGTGTCACCGAGGCGACACGGCGGGCGATCACTGCCGCTGCCAACCTGGGGGCGCCGGTGGATGTGGTGGTGACCGGCGGCGAGGATGCGGCCGGGGTCGCCGACTCGCTGGCTATCCAGGGGGTCGGCCGGGTCTGGCTGTGCCTCGGGGCGGCCTGTGCCGATCAGCTCGCCGAGCCGGTTTCGGGGCAGCTCGCGAACCTGGTGCGTGACGAGGGCTACCAGGCGCTGGTGGCGGCTACCAGTACCCAGTCCCGGGACCTGTTGCCCCGTGTGGCGGCGGCGCTGGATGTGCAGATGCTTTCGGACGTCGTCGCTATCGAGGACGCCGAGACGTTCGTCCGGCCGATCCACGGGGGCAGTGTGCTGGCGCGGATGCGCTGCCGGGAGCCGGTCCGTGTGCTCACGGTGCGGGCCACCCGGTTCGATCGGCCGGAGGCCGGTGATCCGCCGGCCGTAGAGCGTCTCGAAGCGCCCACGGAGCCAGGACCGACGCGCCTGCTCGAGGAACACGGCTCGGCCTCGGATCGTCCCGAGCTAACCTCCGCTCGCGTGGTGGTGGCCGGCGGCCGTGGCGTGGCCGATGTCGGCATCGAGGCGCTGGAGGCACTGGCCGATCAGCTCGGTGCCGCCATCGGGGCCTCACGGGGGGCTGTGGAGGCCGGCCTGCTGCCCAATGAGGCGCAGGTCGGGTTGACCGCCAAGGTGGTGGCGCCGCAGCTGTACATCGCCGCTGGGATCTCCGGGGCGATCTACCACGTCTCCGGGATGAAGGATAGCGGTGTGATCGTGGCGATCAATCACGACCCGGAGGCCCCCATCTTCGAGGTGGCCGACTACGGGCTGGTCGCCGATCTGCGGGAAGCGTTACCCGCGCTGCGCGAGGCGCTGGAGCAGTCATGAGCATCTACCGTGCACCGACGCGCGATCTGCGCTTTGTCATCGAGGAACTGATCGGCCTGGAGCGCCTGTCCGGCCTGGAGGATCTGGAGGAGGTGACCCCGGATCTGCTCGAGGCGGTCCTCGAGGAGGCCGATCGGCTGGCCAGCGAGGTGTGGGCCCCGCTGAACCGTGTCGGCGACCGTCAGGGGTGCCGGATGGATGGGGGGAGCGTGCAGCTGCCCGAGGGCTTCACCGAGGCCTACCAGGCCTTCGTAGAGGGCGGCTGGAACGGTATCAACGCTCATCCAGACCACGGGGGTCAGGGGCTGCCGGAGCTGGTGGCCACGGCGACCCAGGAGATGTGGCATGGCGCCAATATGGCCTTGGCCCTGGCGCCGATGCTCTCGGCGGGGGCGACCGAGTTGCTCCACCGCCATGGCGACGAGACCCTGCGCGGGCTTTACCTCGACAAGCTGGTCAGTGGTGAGTGGAGCGGCACCATGGATCTCAGCGAGCCCCGGGCCGGGTCCGACCTGGGGCAGGTCCAGTGCCGTGCCGTGCCGGACGGGGAGGCCTACCGCCTCTACGGTCAGAAGATCTACATCACCTGGGGGGAGCACGAAGCCGCCGAGAACATCATCCACCTGGTGCTGGCCCGTACGCCGGACGCGCCCGAGGGCCATCGGGGGATCTCGCTGTTCCTGGTGCCCAAGTACCGGGTGGAGGCCGACGGCTCGCTCGGGGCGCGCAACGATGTGCACTGCACGGCGCTGGAGCACAAGCTCGGCATCCACGGCTCGCCGACCTGCACCATCAGCTACGGGGACGGCGAGGGGGCCGTCGGCTACCTAGTCGGCGAGCCGTGTCGCGGCCTCAACCACATGTTTACGATGATGAACGAGGCCCGCCACAAGGTCGGGGTGCAGAGCGTCGGGGTCTCGGAGCGCGCCTACCAGCAGGCGCTGGCGTTTGCCCGGGAGCGGATCCAGGGGCGCCGGCCCGGGGGCAAGGCGTCGGTGCCCATCCTCCACCACCCGGATGTGCGGCGCAGCCTCATGGCCATGCGGGCGCAGACCGAGGCCATGCGTGCTTTGGCCCTGCTGACCGCGGCGGAGATGGATGTCGCCGGTCACGGGGCGGACGAAACGAGGCGTCAGAGCGCTCAGCGCCGGGTGGATCTGTTCACTCCTGTGGTCAAGGCCGTGGCCAGCGAGCAAGCCGTGGAGATCACCTCCCTCGGTATCCAGGTCCACGGTGGCATGGGCTATGTGGAGGAGGTCGAGGCCCCGCAGTTGCTCCGGGACGTGCGGGTGGCGGCGATCTACGAGGGCACCAATGGGATCCAGGCCCAGGATTTCACCCTGCGCAAAGTGCTCAAGGACGGCGGCGAGACCCTGGAGTCGGTGCTCCGCGAGGCGGATGAGATCGTCGAGGCGCTGCGCCGTGATACCGAGCTCGAGGCCTTGGCCGGCCCGCTGGACGATGCGCTGGCCACGCTACGCGAGAGCACGGCGCGGTTGCTGCGGGACGGACAAGACGATCCGTTGGTGCCCCTGACTGCGGCCACCCCCTACCTGATGCAGGCCGGTCTGGTGCTGGGCGGCTGGCTGATGGCGCGGGCGGCCGTGGTTGCGCAGGCCCGTATCCGGGAGGGAAGCGGTGACACCGGCTTCTATACCGGCAAGGTGCATACCGCGCGTTTCTATATGCGTCACATCCTGCCACGGCTCCACGGCTACACCCCGGCGATTCGGGGTGGCAGCGACGAGCTCGAGGCGATCGGCGACGGCGACTGGTGAGGAGGAAGCGGCTTGGAGCAGGAGGAACTCGAGCGCGAGACGCTGGCCTACGATGTTGTTGTCGTGGGCGCCGGTCCGGCCGGGTTGGCGGCGGCCCTGGAGCTGGCCCGCGGTACCGGTAACGGCCCGGCGCCTTCGGTCTGCGTTCTGGAGAAGGGGTCTGCGGTTGGCGCGCACCTCCTATCCGGTGCCGCCATCGATCCGCGCGGCCTGGATGAGCTGCTGCCCGACTGGGCGGAGCGCGGCGCGCCGCTGCGCCTGCGCGCCGCTGAGGACACCTTCCACTGCCTGACACCACGTTACGCGCTGAGACTGCCCACGCCACCGCAGATGGACAACCGCGGGAGCTACGTCGGCAGCCTCGGTGAGCTCGGGCAATGGCTGGCGGACCAGGCCGAAGCGGCCGGGGTGGAGATCTACCCCGGGTTTCCGGCCGCCGAGGTGCTCTACGACGCGCAAGGTGCGGTCTGCGGCGTGGCCACCCCGGATATGGGGCGCCAGCCGGACGGTACGCCGGGCCCGGGTTTCGAGCCGGGCGTGGAGGTGCGCGCTCGGCAGACGGTGTTTGCCGAGGGAGGGCACGGGTCACTGACCCAGCAGGTGATCGGGCGTTTCGACTTGCGCCGGGATGCGCAGCCGCAGACCTACGGCCTCGGTTTCAAAGAGATCTGGGAAGTTAGCCCCGAGCGGCATGTGCCGGGGCGGGTCGCGCACACCATCGGCTGGCCCCTGGATCAGTTCACTTACGGCGGCAGTTTTCTCTACCACCTGGACGATCGGCGTGTGGCGATCGGGCTGGTGGTGGGGTTGGACTTCGAGAACCCTTATCTGTCGCCCTTCGGGGAGTTCCAGCGCTTCAAGACTCACCCGTCGATCCGGCCGCTGCTCGAAGGCGGTCGGCGCATCGGTTACGGGGCACGGGTGTTACCGGAGGGGGGCTGGCAGAGTCTGCCGCGGTTGAGCTTCCCCGGTGGGGTCCTGGCCGGTGATGCGGCAGGGTTCGTCAATGTACCGCGCATCAAGGGCATCCACACCGCGATCAAGTCTGGCATGCTCGCTGCCGAGGCGGTGCGCGCCGCCCTGGAGGCGGATCGGGTGCAGGCCGATGATCTCGATCGCCGGGTCGGCGACAGCTGGGTGAGCGACGAGCTCCGCGCCGTGCGCAATATCCGTCCGGCATTCCGCTGGGGGCTGCTGCCCGGGTTGGCTTATTCAGCCCTGGATACCTACCTCCTGCGGGGACGGGCGCCTTGGACGCTGGGGCACGAGCCGGATCACCAGGCCCTGCAGCCCGCCGCGCGGTCGAGGCGCAAGGAGTATCCCCGGCCCGACGGGCGGCTGACCTTCGATCGGACCGCCTCGGTGTTCCTCTCCGGTACCCATCACGAGGAGGGGCAGCCCTGCCACCTGGTGCTGCGTGACCCTGCGCTGGCGCTGCGCGTCAACTGGGCGGTCTACGCCGGGCCGGAGGTCCGCTACTGTCCGGCGGCCGTCTACGACTACGACACGGATGCGGCCGGCCAGCCGCGACTGCGTATCGATGCCATCAACTGCCTGCACTGCAAGGCGTGCGATATCAAGGACCCGCCCCAGAACATCCGCTGGGTGGTCCCGCAGGGCGGGGACGGACCGAACTACCAGGGGATGTGACACGGGGCGAGGGTCCTGGGTGCGCGACAGTCCGTGTGGATGGCGCCGGGGCCCTCTATACTCCTGAGGCTGAGGTTATCCGCGGGCGCCGGCCGGCGCCTGATCTCTCCCGCTCAGGATGCCCTCCATGACCAAAGACCCCAGTCCGTCGCGCCAGGATGAAGCGGCCCGGCTGTTGCGAGAGCGGGCTAGGAAGCGCATGGAGACCACCCCCGGAGCAGTCGACATCGATCGGACGCTGCCGGCCACCCCGGAGGCGTGGCGTGAGGAGTTGCTGCTGCTGCAGATTGAGCGCGATATCCAGGCCGAGGAGCTCCACCGCACCAGGGGCGAACTGGCGCGGGTCCGTGCCGGCTACCGCGATCTCTTCGAGCACGCCCCGGTGGCTTATCTGTTGCTGGATGAGGACGGAGTGATCCGTGATGCCAACCCCCCGGCCGCGGAACTGCTGGGAGCCGCCTCGGCACCGGAACTCGAGGGGCAGGCGTTTGCCGAGTTTCTGGCCCCTTCGGCGCTCGAGCAGTGGGCGCGGTGCCGAGCGGCGCAGAGTGCGGGCGGGGCGGCGCGGGCGGCGACCGAGCTGGGGCTTCATTGCGATCAGTGTCCCCTGCGCCGGCTTGTGCGTATGGAGTGCGTCACGGAGGTAGCGTGCACCGAAGGGGGTGGCGTCCACGGCCTGTTCGCTCTGATCGATTTGACCGAGCAACGTCAGGTTGAGGAGGATCGCGAGGCCCTGATCGATCTGGTCGAGGCGTCCCCGCAACTCCTCGCGGGGCGTCTGGGCGTCAAGCCGGTGGATGATGCGGAGGGCGAGCCGACGCCCTGAGCGGCCGCCGAGCCCCGGCTTGCTCGATTGCTGCAAAAATCATCTGCGCACGGCGCGGCGGTGCTATTCCGGCCGCGTCCGAGCAGATAGACTGCGGGGTAGCTCGCCCGGGCGGTCCCACGAAGGCACGACGTCTGCCGGCCGCTCCGCAAGGCGGGCCGACCCATCATGACCCGCCATCGGAGCACCCCGCCGCATGAGTACTGAGAAGGACCCGACCAAGGGCTACGTCGCCATTCTGGGCTGGAGCATCAACTGCATCGATGCCCTCGACCGGTTCGACCGCCGTTACGTCATTGTCGCCCCGGAGTGGGCCGAGGAGTATGCCCGGGAGCACGAGATCCCCTTCATCGCCTGGGATTTCGAGCGACTCAACGACCGGTCCATGGAGATCGCCGAACGGCTGCATGAAGAAGGCGTGGATGTCGCCATCCCGCTGTTCGAGGAGACCGTCGAGTGGGCCGGTGCCATCAACGCCGTGCTCATGGGGGACCCGCGGCTGCACGGTCAGGCGGTGCTGTTCCGGGACAAGGCGCTGATGAAGCGCCGTGCTCAGCTCGGCGGGATCCGCGTCGGCATCTTCGAGGAGGCCCACGATCGCGACGACGTGATCCGCTTCCTCAAGCGCGTGAACCAGACCTTGCTCAAGCTCGACGGCGACCCCAACGACCCGATCCACCTCAAGGCCTTCGACAAGGCGGGTTGCCTCGGGCACCGCGTCATCCGCACGCCGGACGAGGTCGACCTGATCCCCGAGGAGGAGTTCCCGGTGCTCATGGAGAGCCACCTGGACGGCTGGGAGTTCGCCGTCGAGGCCTGGATCCACGACGGCAAGATCCGCTTCCTGAACATCTCCGAGTACGTCACCCTCGGCTACTCGGTCTTTGTTCCGGCCACCCCGGAGCTGGAGAGCTGGCGGGATCTGATCACCCGCGAGATCGAGAAGCTGATCAAGACCTTCGACATCCGCTTCGGCTTTATCCATCCGGAGTACTTCGTGACCAGCGATGGGACGATGTACTTCGGCGAGGTGGCCTACCGCCCGCCGGGGTTCAAGGTCTTCGAGCTGCTCGAGCGCGCTTACGGGTTCAACGCCTACCAGGGGATGGTGCTGGCCTTCGATCCGAAGACCACGGAGGAGGAGATCACCGACTTCTTCCCCCGCGAGGTGGTGGATGCCAAGGGCTATGCGGGCTGCTTCGGCGTCTATCCGCGCCGTCGGGTGGTTAGCCGCCTGGAGATCCCGGAAGAGACCGAGCAGCATGAGTACTTCGAGTACCACGAGCTGACGCCGCCACAGCAGGAGGTGGTCACCAAGCGCACCGCCTTCGGGACTCACTGGGGGTTGGTCTACTTCTTCGGGGACAATCCCCACCGGCTCCGGGATCTGCTCAAGCACCAGGAGGAGCTGGACTTCTACGTCTGACGTCGCATCGGACCGGGGCGCCCCGCCGCTCGGGCGGGAGCGCCCCGGGCGGCTCGTGGGCGACGGTGCCGGGTTCCGGGGTCAGTGGATCGCTCGCCCGGCGGCCCAGCTGTTGCGTGCGAGCGCGATGACCTCGCTGATCTCCTCTTCCGGCACTGGCGGGTCCAGGGCCTCCTCCCGCGGGTCGTAGTGGAAGATGTAGAGCCGGGACAGGAACTGCTCGAAGGGCAGGGACGATTCCCCGTGGCGTTCGCCGTTACCCTCGGTGGAGACCATCACCCCGTTGCCCCAGTCCTGGGTGCTGTCGTTGTTCGGGTTGAAGAAGTAGACGCGGACCACGCCGTCCGGGTCCGTGGAGACGCGCTCGATGGTGATGGCGTGCCAGCCGACGAAGGCACCGCTGCTGTCGGTGACCGCCACCCCGGCGGGCTGGGGGTGGATCACCGGGTTGTTGCCGTTGTAGCCGGGGTGGTAGCAGCCGTAGAAACGGCTTGCAAAGCCGCGCAGATCGGGGAGGGCGCCGGTGGCGACATCGACGGCGATCGAGAACCCCCGCCCGACCCACCAGCCGTGGAATTCGGGGTTCACCCAGCGGTGGGGGTCCTCGCCGCGTCCGGCGCAGCGCCGCCCCATCTCGTGGTAGATGGCGTCCAAGTGAGGTACGGCCACCGCCGAGACCGGGTCGATATCCTCCAGGGGCGCCTCCGGGTAGCGGGCGAGCAGCTCCGCGGAGGAGAGGGCCTGGCCCTCGAAGTGGGCCACGACATCGTCGTCGCGGGCGGCCCAGGCGACAATCTGCAGCAGATAGTCGGGGTCGTTGCTCGACCACATGGACAGCGCCCGTGCCGATTGACACGTGGGGCTGTTGCCCTGACCCAGGCCGCGCGGCTGGCCGAGGACGCTGATCGCCCCGGCGAGCAGGAAGGCCTCCGGCGCGGCCGAGGCGCCGGGGATGCGATCGACCAGCCGCTGCCGGGCGGCGGCGCAGAGCGGTAGATGGATCTGGCGCCAGAGGGCCGGCGCTACTGGGCCGCTGTAGAGGATGCCGCGCTCGAGCAGGCCCGCCAGGCCGTAGACCGCCTGCGCGGTCTCGGACCAGATGGCACGGCGGATGAGCGTGTGCACCAGTTCCGGGTAGCATCCGAGCGCATCGATCCCGGTGCTGCTCAGGCCCAGCGCGCTGGGGAGGAGTTCGGGCGACTGCTCCAGCGCAAAGTGCAGGAAGACCGGGTGGTAGGGTGAAACCAGGCCGGTGTCGTGCATGGCGCGCCCCAGGCCGAGTGCCTCGTTGCGCAGGGAGGTCTCGTCCATGCTGGCCAGCCGCTCCTGGTAGACGGCCAGACCCGGGTCCTCCTGGCAGCCACGTGTCGGCCCGTAGAGCGCGCTGATCAGGCGCTCCGCGCCTCGGGCGCGGGCTGCTGGCACCCCGGGTTCATCGCTGTCCAGGTACACCGCCACGCTGGTGATCATCTCCTTGACGTGCCCGACGACCACCGGCCGCTGGGCGAGGATGCGCCAGATCTCGCCGATCAGCTCCTCGATGACCTCGCCGAAGCCGACCTGCTCGGCGATGAAGCGCTGGTGGCGCTGCACCATGGGCAGATTGCGGCCCAGATGCACCCGCTCGGACTCGCCGACCGGCCCGAAGATCAGCCGCAGATTCAGCGCCAGGACCCGTGCCAGGAACCGTCGGGCCGTGTCGGCGTCGAGCGTTGGATGACTGGCGGTGCCCTCGGCGATGGCCACCAGGCGCAGTTCGCTAAGGCACTCCAGGATCAGCGTCTGGTCCCGGGCGAGCTTCAGGGTGTTGGCGGCCAGGGTTGGCTGGAGTTGCTCGGGGTGTTCCCAGTCGCTGCCGGCGAAGACGCCGGCCTCGGTCAGCGCCCCGATCCGCTGGTAGAGCGCCGGGACGCCGTCGGGGTGGGTGAGCAGGCGGCGGGTCGCCTCGAGAACCTGCGCAGCGTGAGTGAACTTGGCGAAGCTCGCGGTCCGGGCCAGGCGCTCGCAGGCGTCATCCACCCGTTGAGTCAGGCGCTCCAGCGCCTGCCCGGTGTCGTCGGGGGTATCATCCATGCGGGAATAGTGGACCGGCCGCCACGGTTTGTCCAACACCGTTTGGCCCGGGGTGAGGTCTCGGGCTAGCCCGGCCATGCGCGCCAGGCGTGGGCCGGGCCTAGGGCTGGCCTGCGATCAGTGCGCGATGCGCAGCTCCTCGCGGCTGCCGCCGTCCTGTTCCCACTCCTGGATCCAGCGCGGGGTGCGTCCACGGCCGGACCAGGTCTTGGCCGGGTCCCGCGGGTGGCGGTATTTGGCAGGGACACGGCGGCGAGGTTTTTTGTTGTGCCCATTGAGGTCGCCGAGCGCCTCTTCGAGTTTGACGCCGTATTTCGCCGCTACCAGGCGGATCTCTTTTTCGGCCTCTACAACGCGGTTGCGATCCCGCTGCTCGCGTTCCCTGGCAATGCGTTTTTCGAGGGTGTCGAGTTCTTCGTCCGTGAACCCCTCCAGGTTGATGGCTTCAAGCTGTTTGCTGGTCATCGGGTATCGGCTCCTTACAAATGAGTGCCCGGGGGCTTTTCGGGTCCGTCCCTTGACCGGGTGCTTGAGTCCTGAGGCGTCGTTTCGTTGAGAGCGATTCAAGCCTGTAAACAAGATACCAGATCCTTTTCAGGAATCAATTCGTCGCTCTTCTTCGGATGGCATCCCTACCTTTTCCGTGTAAACCCGATGAGTCAAAATCGGATAAGCGCTGGCATCTGCCCCGTTGGTTTCGGGTTGGATCGCGCCGTTAAGAGGCGTAGGGTGGAATCGCCGATCCATACCGAAAATAATGAGGTGGCTGGCATGAGTGGAATCGACAAGAGTCGTCGCACGTTCCTCAAGGGTAGTGCCGTGGCGCTGGCGGCGCTGCCGCTATCAACCCTGCTGCATCAGCGCAGCGCCCGAGCGGAACCGAGGGCCGAGGATGGCCACGCCCACGACTACGTCAACGAGGCCGCGGACGCCTCGGGCCATCCGCGCTACGAGGAAGGGCAGCTTTGCGAGAACTGCGCCTTCTGGGGCGAGGCCGTCGAGGATGGTTGGGGGCGGTGCACCCACCCGGACTTTGACGAGGTGCTCGTCAAGGCGGAAGGCTGGTGCTCCGTCTACGCACCAGCCTCCTGATCCGGGGTCGCCGTCACGTGGGGGTAAGCCCGGCCACCGGCGGCTGCCACGCGCCCGCCCGGGAGGGTGTGGCAGCCGCGCCGGGCGCCCCTGCGGCGATACGCAGGGGGCGGCGATGTGGCGAGGCGTGCTGACAACTGCGGCATAAAAAATGCCCGCGGTGCGGGCATTCAGGGAAGCGGGGGTATCGGGAATCTAGAGATTGGTGGAGGCGGCGTCCACCACAAAGCGTCTTCAAGACACTGAATCAACTGTCAAAAAAGAAGACGATTGTGACCCGCTACCCGCACCAGCACCCGCACGCGTCCAATGCCAAAAGCCAACCGCGGCATGAGGACGCACCCCATGAAAACCGACAACATCACCCTGCAGAGCATCGGCGAAGCCACCCGCGCTAGGCTCGCCAAGGATCAGCCGGACTACCGCGGCATCACCAGCGAGATGCTGGGGGCCAAGCAAATGGCGCTCGCCCTTGGCGACCATCGGGCCGCCGCGCTGGTGGATCGACTCCATGCCGAAGTTGCCGCCGCATGGCAGGAGAGCCATACAACCGGCTAAGTCGAGGTCCCTGGGCGTTTGCCCTCGGTCGTCGAGTGCGGCTGTTACCAACCCCGCAAACTGACCTACCGCAGCGGAAGCAGGTCGGCCAAAGACGGTGGCCATTGCTAGCGGTGAGGGGCGAGGGCCTGGGCGCCAGGACACCCACGTGTAATGGGTAAGTCTCCCCCGGTCGACGCTGCCACTCTCGTGCAATGGGGGCGCCGGTCTATATCTCGTCGATACGGCATCTCTCCTTGCGAGCGTACCCGGGGCAAGAGTCAGGCGCTTGCTCGGGCAGCAAAGTCGGCCCAGACGGATCCATGCGCCGCGGATCCGCTGGTACCGGACCTTTCCCCCCTGGGCAAGAGACGGTCTAAGCCGTTGGTCCTGCGCGGCACCACCGCAAGGACCGGCGCAACGGCTTCAACGTCGCCCCCGGCACTCAGCCGGGGAACACCCCGGCGGGGCAGCTCCGGCGGGATGACCACGCGGATGCTTCAACATCACCCCGGCACACAGCCGGGGAACACCTGGTTTCGCCGGTTTCGGCGCGGGTGCCATCGGCGCGCTTCAACGAAACCCCGGCACGCGGTCAGGGAACACCCAACGTGCAGTTCGACCGCGCCATGGATGCTGTGATGCTTCAACATCACCCCGGTACTCCGCCGGGGAACACGGGTTCCTCGCCCGCTGCGGCAGGCGTAGGAGTCATGGATACTTCAACTCCACCCCGGCTGAGGGCCGGGGAACACGCGCAGGGTCTTGGTGGCGATGTTCTCCAGGATCCCCGGACTTCAACTCCACCCCGGCTGAGGGCCGGGGAACACACATTCCGCGAGCCAAGCTCGTTGAACGTGACTTCCTCACTTCAACTCCACCCCGGCTGAGGGCCGGGGAACACCGCTCGCCGCGGGTTTCGCAGTAAGACCGCTCAGTCATACTTCAACTCCACCCCGGCTGAGGGCCGGGGAACACATGTTGCCGAAACGATCACCGATCCGTGTTTCCATCGAACTTCAACTCCACCCCGGCTGAGGGCCGGGGAACACCGCATAGGGGCGCGTATTTGCACTGACCCGTACTGCACTTCAACTCCACCCCGGCTGAGGGCCGGGGAACACCGGCAGCATCTCCGCGCTGGAGGCCCACGGGCTCTAACTTCAACTCCACCCCGGCTGAGGGCCGGGGAACACGGTGACCGTAGGTAGTTTAGGCCGGATGCCTGCTTTGTGCTTCAACTCCACCCCGGCTGAGGGCCGGGGAACACGGGCGATGTCGGTGAGGGCCTTGGCTCTCAGGTCGTGGCTTCAACTCCACCCCGGCTGAGGGCCGGGGAACACATGCAATGACGGACGAAGTGAACCACCCGGCTCACTAGCTTCAACTCCACCCCGGCTGAGGGCCGGGGAACACCTGGCCGAGGCCCAAGACCTGACCACCGAGTCCGGGCGGGCTTCAACTCCACCCCGGCTGAGGGCCGGGGAACACACCGGCGGCCGCGCTCCATCCATGCGTCGTCGAGAACCAGGCTTCAACTCCACCCCGGCTGAGGGCCGGGGAACACGTTGTCCGCATCGGCGATCCGGCGTAAATACTGAATGAGCTTCAACTCCACCCCGGCTGAGGGCCGGGGAACACACAACAATTTGGCGTCGTCATACGCTAGCGTGAACATGCTTCAACTCCACCCCGGCTGAGGGCCGGGGAACACGGAAGTGCGCGGCGTGGTCACGGTTTAACGGAGGCTGCTTCAACTCCACCCCGGCTGAGGGCCGGGGAACACGGCAACACCACGGTTACGGTTGAGGATTCCCAAGGCGCTTCAACTCCACCCCGGCTGAGGGCCGGGGAACACCACCGTAGCGCCGGCGGTGACAACGACGATGCTGGCGAGGCTTCAACTCCACCCCGGCTGAGGGCCGGGGAACACTCCGCGCGATTGAGCCGGGCGCGATTATCGTAGCCGCCGCTTCAACTCCACCCCGGCTGAGGGCCGGGGAACACGGCACACTCTTCGCACACCCTGTCATCATCCGCCGTCTGCTTCAACTCCACCCCGGCTGAGGGCCGGGGAACACCGGCCAGCTCGTAAATCGAGCGGATATCATGGAGCGCCAGCTTCAACTCCACCCCGGCTGAGGGCCGGGGAACACAAATGCTCAGGGAGACTTGACAATGGACGGACAGAACGCTTCAACTCCACCCCGGCTGAGGGCCGGGGAACACGACAATTACCGCCATTCGTGATAACCTTGGGGTTATTGCTTCAACTCCACCCCGGCTGAGGGCCGGGGAACACTGTGCAGGAATGGGTGCAGGAAAACCGAGAGCTGATCCGACGCTTCAACTCCACCCCGGCTGAGGGCCGGGGAACACAGCACCTTTCAACCACCGGACCTGAAGGGTCTCTGCGACCAGGTTTGCGAGTGGTCCGCTCCTCGGGACGCCTGTCACTCCTGATTGGCCCTTCGATCCGCACCTCACCCCTACCTAACCTCCTGCCTCAGCTCGCCTTTCGCCGCTGCGAGCGCTCCCCGGGGTTACTGGCAGCACTGAACTGCTCGCAATGGGTCAGCAAGCCGAGCCCACTGCCTTCACCCGCCCCCAGAATGAGCGGCCCGGCGACGCGCTTCTGGAACTCCACGGTGAGGAACTTGCGCGGATAGGAGCGTAAGTAGTGCGGTAAGGCCACGCTCCGTGCCGAGCAGACCCCCGGCAGCTGGGGCGCGTCATCAATCCGGACCCGACGCACGGCCTCTTGGGGAATCCCCGCGTGCCGCAGCATCCGGCGCACCGCCTTCTCCGGGCGGGGGCGTCCGCGGCGTGTGTCGAACCCCGGGAAAATCACCGGTGTCGCCGCCGACCAGACCCTGGCCGAATCCGTGAACCGCCAAAGGAGCTTGTCTTCCCTGGGCTGGGCAACAGGTGCGAGCAGCCCCTGGATCTCGCCGGAGTCGGCATCAATCAGTTCCGCCGAGACCATCCGCAGGACCACCGCGTCCCAGATCTGGGCATCTACCGCGGGCGGGGCTGCCAGCACCACGCGTCGGATCCGGCCATCGGCCCAGTCGTGTGCGACGTTGGGGATCGCAAGCGCCTGGATCTTCCCAGGGCCGCCATGACCCATCAGCGATTGAATCGTCGTCTCATCGAGCCCCGCTTGCTGAGCAGCCCGGTGGACCGCATGGCGGACCATCCCCGTGACACGCATGGCCTGCGCCCCGGAAACGGCCAAGGGACCAGCGTCATCGGGCAGCCGAAGCGTGAAGGCCTGCCAGCGCTTGGCGGGCGGCACCAGCGGGTCCTGATAGGTCGCGAAGGCAACCGGCGGCTCCCGGGAGCTACTCACATGCGGCCCCCGGATCCGGCCCAGAGCACCCTCGTGGAGCGCATCCATCCGCTCAATCTCGCCGGGGCTTGGCACAGGCATCATTTCGTTGCCGAGGGTCTCGTCAGGGCGCCACGCGTAGCCCCACTGAGGCCGCGGACTCTCTAGCCACTCGGCGTTGGCGTATGCGAGATCGATCCCCTGGCCGAGGTGCGTGAGGCTGTCGGCGAGTTGCTCGAAGGCTTGTGGGTCCGGGTCGGGCTCCGGAAAGTGCCAGCGGTATTCCACCGGCCCGGGGACCGACCACCCCTGTCGAAGACGCATCGTCTTCAGGGCGCTGGTCTTCTTCCGGGCCTGTTCGGTGCGGCCTTTGTGGTAAAGCCCCAGCACCACGTCGCCATCGTTATTCGGAACGGCGGTGCGCACGGGCTCCAGCCGCTCGGCCGCTGGCCCGAGGATCTGCGGAGGATCGAGCTGTTCAAGGCGGGCCAGAGCTTCTCGTCCGCGCTGTCCTGGGCCACCAGGACGGCAAGCAGCAGCGAGGAGCGCACGGAACACCCGGGCTGGGCTTGGCGGCCACTCCTCACCGTGATAGCTGCCCTGGCCCGGCCCCGCAGCAAGCCAGTGGATTGTCAGATGCAGGACCGGCATGTCACTCGTCGACCCCCTTCTTGATAAGGCTCTTGCCGGCCTTGGGATCGAACTGCGCCTCACGCACCGGCGTCTCCCCAGTCGCGATCCCTAACTCAGTCGCTGCAGGCAGGGCGACGTCCTCCAAGAAGCTCCGTACGGCTCCCTCATTCAGTTCAAGCGCGTCGCGGGAGCCATCCTTGCGCACGGCCTCGACCCTCGGAGCATCGGATGGGATTAGCCAGCACCCGGTACGCAGGTCATAGTCACGGCCACCCATCCAGTAGCCACCGAGCGCGAGCCCCAGGATGTACTGACCCAGGCCCGTGCGCGCGCGCTCCAGGTTGCGACAGGCCCCAAGGTGGAGCGACATGTTCTGGCGAATCTGCCCATGGACCACGACTCCGCCGTGCTGCTCGACGGACGGTGTAGGCGCAAAGCCGACCTCTGCGCCTTTCCTCCACTCCTGATCAGTCAGCCCCAAGTCCTCGCCATCAAAGGTCGCCGAGAACTGCGCTGAGCGGGTGAAGACATCCACGTCCCAGGCGTAGATCTCACTGCGTATCATGCGCGGGATTCTGACCCGGGTGTCCCGGCTATCCCATGCGCCGTAGACCAGTGAGGTCGGCCCAAGCTCTGCGATGGGCAGCGGATCTCCAGCCTCGTGCGCTTCGAAGGCTGCGCGAATCTCATCGCGCAGGTCACTGGTGCGGATCGCGGCATCCGCAAGGCGGTGCGGAAGATCGGTCAACGACACGGTGCGCTGCCCGGCGGTGATGGTCACCGTGGGAACGGTATGGGCCAACTCCCCGGTGAAACTCGCCTCCATCCGGTTGGCCTGGCTCTGGACGGTATCGAGTGTGGCCACCCAGCGACCGTCTTTAAGCTGATTGACCGTGTACGGGGTATCATGCCGATGCTGTTTGGTTTTTGGGTCCGGCGGATAGGTCGCCGGGAAGATCGGCACCTCCCAGCCCTCCATCGGTTCCAGTCCCTGGGTCACGTTGAGCGCGACAACCTGCGTGTCGTTGATCAGTTCCGCGATGCTCGCCATGGTCACTCCCTTATCACTCGCGCGGGCTTGAGGTACTTGTTGCTGCCTGAATCGGCTATCTCGGTCTGCCATCCACCGACGCTGAAGCTGCTCGCGCCGGCCAAGGCGATAGGGGCAAGGGCTCCCGGAACGGGGCGCCAGAGGTGGTAGCGAAACCCCTCGGCGCGGCTGCCTTGCACCGGGAAGCGCTGCAGTCCCACGAAGGCCAACAGCTCCACGAAGGGGCGGCAGAGATACTTCAGTCGGGTGTGCTCGTTCACCGACCAGCCCAGCGCCAGGCTGTCCCAGGTGCCCTCTGGGTCCACGCCGAGCCGTCCCGTCGTCGGAGCCCGATACGAAAGCCACTCCTGCGGATCGCCCTCGCGGGCTGCCTGGACAAGATTGGTCAGCACGGTGGTCGCCGTCTGCTGCCCGGCCCAGAACTTGAACCCGGGGTTGAGGCCGTAGGGGTACTGGAACCAGTCCAGCCGCAGTCCGCCGATCCAGACGGCATCATCCTGCTCACACGGATCCTGCTCGATCAGGGCATGCACGGATGTCTCGGGCCACGGCCCTTGGAACTGCCATGAGCCGCCATCACCAATCTGGGTGAACCCGCTCTTGCTCTGCGGGTCCTCCTGGGCCGCCAGCCAGGCAAGCGCCGCGCATGCCAGCACTTCGCCCGGGTTCGTTGGATCGATGGGGTAGCACTGCTGCTCAGTCATGCTGCGGCCCTCCCTGATCCGCATAACCACTGGAGACCCAGGCATCAGCGCACTTCAGAAGAGCCTCCAACCAGGCCAACCCCCAGGCACCGAAATGTCGCTGCAGTCGGGCGTAGCGGTGCTCGGCATCTTCCGCCAGCCGCTGTGAGATCCCGTCGGGCAGCTCGGGATCCCACTGCCGCCGCAATGGGAATCCGGGTCGGCCATGACCATGGTGGGCTGCGATCAGATGCAGGGTGAGGTCTCGGGAGAGATCCGATGAGACCGCGAGCTCGCGCTCAGCCTTGCCGAGCGACCCGAACTCATGGCGATACCCGCCCAACAGCCCCGGACGGAACTGCCCCCGCGGACTCTTGGCCAACGGCTTTGATCCACGGTTGCCTGCCGCCCGCTGCCAGATGCTTGAGGCCTTGCCATCATCATGGCGCGTCCCGGCCTCGCGGAGGGCCTCCACCATCCAGTCCTCCAAGCCGAGCGCATGTCCAATCCGGGCGGCCGCCTCGGCAACCCGGTGGTTGTGATCGGCCAGATCCTCCTTTCTGCGCGCCAGCCGGGTGAGATCGGACTCGGCGTTGAGGGCCAACTCTCCGGCCTTGCGGCGGGCGTAAACCCACCAGTGCGGCTCAGCCTCCTCGTCATCCTCATCATGCAGCGCGATTCGCCACTGCACGGCTCCGGCAACCCACTCGGGCAGATCGGCCGGGGGTTCATCACCGTGCTGCTCAAAACGCAGCCCCTCGTCATCGTCAGCAAGATCGGAGACGCTCTTGCCAGCAGCCTTCGGCTCCAGGAATCCGGCCTCCGACAAACTACCGACGCGGGCGGGCAGGACCAATGTGGCGTACTCGAGCGAGCGCTGCAGACCCCGGCTATCCGCGGTCACCTCCAGAAGGGACGTGGCCCCATCTGAACCGAACAGCAGACACTGGAACGGGCCGACCCTCTTGGCGATCTGCGCAAGATCTCCCGCAGCGGCATAGGCCGGGACCTTGAGCAGCTCCCGCGGACGGGGTGGGAGCATGGCCAGGGCATCCTCACAGGCACTCAGCCCGCGCTCCATGAGCCGCTCCAGATCCGAGCGCCAGAACAGCTGAACCTCGGCCGCATCCTGCTCGTCGGTGATACCGCGCAGGTAGGGCTCAACCGGTGGAAGCGCCATGCCCGCACTGGTCGCCGCCAGCAGTTCAACGCGATCCGCCTCCAAAGGCACCAGCCCGGGTGCCGGAGAGGAGGCATCCCGAATGACATCGACTGGCAGCCCCAGCAGATCCTGAGGAGCCAATCGCTGCAGCCCCTGGAGCTGTTCCAGTGTCCGCGCACAGGCGGCTGCAAAGCGGTTTTTCCAGTCGTCCTTGTCGGCCTTGTAAGTGGTGTCGGCTCCGGTATAGACGATGGCCACGGAGCTGTGACTACGCCGGCCGGAACGATTCAGCCGGCCAAGGCGCTGGATCAGCGAGTCCATGGGCACCAAGTCCATGACCATGTGCTCGGCATCCAGGTCGACCCCCACCTCGGCGGCTGCCGTCGCCACGAGGTAGACCGGACCATCGAAATCTCGCGACGCTTGCGGGTCCCTAAAGCACCGCCAGAGCGGGCGCTGCGTGAGCTGTTCACGCTCAGCACCACGCAGGGTGCCTGTCAGCAGGCCCACACGCTCCTCTCCGCCCTCTCCGAGGGCCTTGACCAGGTCCCCATAGAGCCGCTGGGCCTCCCGCGCCGAGCGACTGAAGACCAGGACGGTGCCTTTTTCATGCGCCAGCGCGCACTCCAGCATCTGCTCGCGCCACTGTGCGGTGCCCTCGACCTCGTAAAGGGTCGGGTACTTGGCAGCCTGCAGACGCGCCCCGAGGACCGGGTGCGCTTCGTCAGTGGATTCCAGGGCAGCCCCCTGGCTCTCCCGCGGCGTGGCAGACATGGTCAAGGTCCGGAACCTTGCCCCTACGGTTTCTGCATGGAGATCCTCGGCCTGTCGCAGCGTCTCGGCGAAGGCGGGACTCAAGTGCGACTCATCGAGCAGCACTGTGGTATCGACCCCAAGAAGCCCCGCATGGAGCGAGCGCCGACTGCGGCCATCGCCATACCCGGAGAAGAGCAGCCGCGAGCCGACCATATCGACCGTGCCCACGAGCACAGCAGGTTTCGCCGGGTCGAGCCGCCACTCGCCAGTATCGAGCAGGCCACCGCGCAGCGTACCGACTTCCACCGGTGCTGCCCCTGGACGCTCGAACGCGGCCAAAGCCCCCAGCGCGTTACGCAGCTCGGGAATATCGGCGAAAGCCTCGATCCATGCCTGAAGCTCTGCAGTGGTCTGATCCACGATGGCGCGTCGGTCGACGACATACGCCAGACGACGTGGAAGTGGCGCCCCCTGGGCCAAAGCGATCAAGTAGAGGAGTACCACCGAGGTCTTGCCAGCGCCTGTTGGGAGCGTCAGCTCGGGGGGGACGACACCTTGAGCTAGCTGGTCATAGCAACGCTGCTGCCAAGGGTAGGGGGAGCGGCCAGTGATCGTCTCGAACGGTGGCGTGGCGTGGGACAAAGCGATTCCCTTCTGTCGATGGCGCGGACGCTTTTAACGAGATGCCGACCCTCCGGCCAGCTCCGTCGGTACTAACACGTTTGGTTACTCAAACATAAGGCAGCGACATCCTGTGTCGCGGTGTTTCGCGAGTTCGGGAGTGTATCGCGGCCAGTTTCTGGATACCCAGTGGGTGTACCGCACCCGGTTGCCTGGACACCCGGTAAGCATAATCACGCCGTGTACCGCACCCGGTTGCCTGGACACCCGGTAAGCATAATCACGCCGCCATCGGCATGGTTTCCAGGTAGTCTGTACGAACCTGCGCCGGCGACCGGAACCCATGGCGCTCCAGCAGCCAGCCGTG